>NZ_JBQKCS010000032.1:0-302 GCF_052122235.1 Acidaminococcus sp. HCP3S3_H5 | reverse complement strand
TAAGTAGCCGGAGGAAGAGAAATCAAACGAGATGCCCACAGTAGCGGCGAGCGAAGAGGGCAGAGCCTAAACCAGAGAGCTTCGGCTCCCTGGGGTTACGGACTGGCATAAGCGAAGTCCAATCTAGTCGAATCACCTGGAAAGGTGAGCCACAGACCGTGAAAGCCGGGTAGATGAAAGATCGGATGAGTGGCCAGTATCCAGAGTACCGCGAAGCACGAGGAATTTTGCGGGAAGTCGGGGGGACCACCCTCCAAGGCTAAACACTTCTTAGTGACCGATAGCGCATAGTACCGTGAGGG
>NZ_JBQKCS010000031.1:0-328 GCF_052122235.1 Acidaminococcus sp. HCP3S3_H5 | reverse complement strand
GAGGCTGCCGACCTGGACGGTTACGGGCCAAGCATGGCCGGGACGCCCGCTTTTGAACGGTGGGATCTGTGGAAGCTGAAAGACTATGACGGAGTATGGCGCAGCGGCGGGACAGTGCTCCGGGGCAAAGGACTGTATTATCAGTGGCTGAACAGAAGGAAGTCCTGATTCTTTCTTTCGCCGTCTCCCTGCAAGCCTTAAAAACGCGTTCTGGCGTTTTTCTACCCATAGGCCATGTCCTATGTCACATAACGATTCTTTTCAAAGGAGGAAGGAAATATGGCAGTACAGAAGAACCTCACCGCAGTGACCCTGCAGCTGGAAATCA
>NZ_JBQKCS010000030.1:0-354 GCF_052122235.1 Acidaminococcus sp. HCP3S3_H5 | reverse complement strand
CTGGCTCAGGACGAACGCTGGCGGCGTGCTTAACACATGCAAGTCGAACGGAGAACTTTCTTCGGAATGTTCTTAGTGGCGAACGGGTGAGTAACGCGTAGGCAACCTGCCTTCTGGTTGGGGACAACATTCCGAAAGGGATGCTAATACCGAATGTGATCCTTCTTTCGCATGAAGGAAGGATGAAAGATGGCCTCTACTTGTAAGCTATCGCCAGAAGATGGGCCTGCGTCTGATTAGTTAGTAGGTGGGGTAACGGCTCACCTAGGCGATGATCAGTAGCCGGTCTGAGAGGATGAACGGCCACATTGGGACTGAGACACGGCCCAAACTCCTACGGGAGGCAGCAGTGGG
>NZ_JBQKCS010000029.1:0-357 GCF_052122235.1 Acidaminococcus sp. HCP3S3_H5 | reverse complement strand
TCGCGACGCTCACCGAGCCGATGCGTGCCGCCGGGATCGACTTCGCCGCGCTCGGCGGTGCGTCATGACCCGCCGCATCGTGCTCGACATCATCGTGCCCGTCATCGCGGTCCTGCTGTCCATCGGCGTGGTCTGCGTCGGGCTGTGGCTCGGGACGGAGGTCCGGTCATGAGCGCCTGTATTGAGCCGGACGCCTGCCCCCACGACGGCGAGATCGACGTGGAGACCTACGGCTGCAATGCGTGGCGGGTCTGCGGCGACTGCGGCGAGATCCTCGACTCCGCTGCATGGTGGGAGGCGGGACTGTGACCGTGATTGGTAGCGCGCATGCCCCTTGCTTCAGCTATGGGGTAAGCG
>NZ_JBQKCS010000028.1:0-408 GCF_052122235.1 Acidaminococcus sp. HCP3S3_H5 | reverse complement strand
TCTACGGATCAAAGCCTGCTTGCGGCTCCCCGTAGCTTTTCGCAGCTTACCACGTCCTTCATCGGCTCTTAGTGCCAAGGCATTCGCCGTATGCCCTTAGTAGCTTGACTTCCTCGCTGCGATATTTTGGCGTCTGCTGCGTCACGTCTGCGCGTGGCTCAGTCGACATACTTGAGTATAGTCTCCTTCGCCATGCTCGCCGTTCCTTGCATCCATCCAAAATCTCTTCGCGAGCTTGAATCTTAAATTGCTTTAAGACTCCGGTTCTTTACTAAGGTCACACTTACGTGTGCCTAGTTCTCGTTACTCGTTTCTAAATTCGCATTTAGATCAGAGGTGCTTAGACATTCATCACAATGTCTAAGACTTTAATTTGTCTCTTCTATGAAGTTTTCAAGGTTCATGTTC
>NZ_JBQKCS010000027.1:0-427 GCF_052122235.1 Acidaminococcus sp. HCP3S3_H5 | reverse complement strand
GTGGCTTCAGCCGCATTAGCAGCTACAGGACTTCCGGCAAGCTTTGCAGACTACGTGATTGGAGATTCTCCAGAAGCTACGAAACACAACGTCAACTCTTTAGACGTAGAAATCAATAACCTCTTGTCACAACGTGTGGAGGAAAAAGTAAAAGGCCTTGCAGCTCAGACAGCACCTAGCAACCAAGATATTGTAGGGGTTGGAGGGCAGCGAGAAGCTAAATCATTATTCGACTTATCTCCCCAAGAAGCTATGCAGCTTAAAGCAAGCAACCCAGCTAAGTACGAAGCTTTGCGACGTAACTCTTAATTAGATAAGTCCATACGAAAAGGAGAATACACATGGTAGCAGAAGTAACTAAAATTGCAGATTTAATCAACCCCGAGGTCATTGGAGACTTCCTAGAGAAGAAAATGATCGACAACCT
>NZ_JBQKCS010000026.1:0-440 GCF_052122235.1 Acidaminococcus sp. HCP3S3_H5 | reverse complement strand
GGCAGCTGACCACAACGAGTTTAAAGCTGAGTACAACTCTGTTCGACAAACTGTTTTCGACTTAGAGGAAAAGTTTAGCCAGTTAAAATTTGAGATGGCTGACTTGAAGCGATCCATGCAAGAGAAGGAAGACGGCTATTTGCTACAGATTTCTGAGCTAGAGGAACGTGTCGACGAACTTGAGGAAGAAAACGCCTCTCTGAAAGAAGAGTTAGAAACCTTTAAAGGAGGTGGTAAATTTGAACAACACTGAAATCATCATGACCGTTGCAGTCGGCATCGGGGCAATCATGACAGGCTTAATGAATATGATTAAATCTCAAGAGTATATTCCAGCTCGGTACATTCCTTTGGCAGCTATCGTCTTAGGCGTTATCGTTGGAGTAGCCGGAGGTATGGTTGTATTTGATGTCGAACCAGTTATCGGAGCAGTTGCAGGA
>NZ_JBQKCS010000025.1:0-465 GCF_052122235.1 Acidaminococcus sp. HCP3S3_H5 | reverse complement strand
ATTTCTCGTTACTCGTTTCTAAATTCGCATTTAGATCAGAGGTGCTTAGACATTCATCACAATGTCTAAGACTTTAATTTGTCTCTTCTATGAAGTTTTCAAGGTTCATGTGGTGGAGACGAGGAGAATCGAACTCCTGACCCCCTGCTTGCAAGGCAGGTGCTCTCCCAGCTGAGCTACGCCCCCATGAGTACATTTCTTTTTCTTTCAGCCAGCTCTGCGTCATTCGTCGTCCGGCTCCTCGACGTACACAAGTACAGTCTGCGGTGCCTTCCTCCTCATTCCTTGATCTGACAGAAATAAAAAGAAACATTCATGAATTTTACAATCGACAACCCAATTCAATTTCAAAAATTGGTGGGCCTAAGAGGACTCGGACCTCTGACCTCACGCTTATCAGGCGTGCGCTCTAACCAGCTGAGCTATAGGCCCATGGATTGCCTGAGGGTAAAACCCTCAAAACCA
>NZ_JBQKCS010000024.1:0-467 GCF_052122235.1 Acidaminococcus sp. HCP3S3_H5 | reverse complement strand
GAACCGTAGTTAACGTTTGTCATCTTGTCGGCACTTACATCCTCTATATCGTTTTTGTGCTTATATTCGGGCTGTATTGAGCCTATATTTGACTATAAGTAAATCGCTAATGGTGTTAGTGTGATAATTAAAAATATTGCTACGTTATATCTTTATAACAAAGAGACTAACCAATACTGATTATATAATAGATAATATTTAATATGATAATAATAAAATCAAAATAATAAAAGCGATAATCTGATATAAACACAAGCGACGATCAAACGTTATTCGTTTTTTATGTATTAAATGGAAGAAAGATAATCACGTTTACAAGGCAAAGCCAATACCATCAAGTGTTTAGGCTATTTTGTGTTTTCCTTGTCAACTTGACTGTAAACAAGCCAAAATCAGCACGAACGTTACAAAATAAAAATAACCGAATGTTCGGAAATACCCCCTTTCTTTTTTAACGGGGGTATGTT
>NZ_JBQKCS010000023.1:0-499 GCF_052122235.1 Acidaminococcus sp. HCP3S3_H5 | reverse complement strand
GTATTTCTGTGAGTCCAAAGGCCTTGGATAGGGGAGTATCCTCAGCCTCTAGAAACACGGACTGTGACAAGACAGTCAACAAACTATTCACGGCTAGTGACAGGTTTCGAAGGACTTCGGCAGGGTTTCCTAGTCCGTTCTTTTTCGACTCATTCACTCTTCGGAAAGCTACTCTCTAAGTCTAAGCCAATATTCTGGAAGATTTCTCCGAAGCGTATCTCCCATAAACCCTTGCAGAAGCTTGTTCCTCAGCCTTCCAAAATAACTGAGGCAAGCCGCCCTACCAACAGCTTCTACTTACATGCTACTGTATGGTTCGTGCACTTGATCCATCTCGTAGACTCGTCCATCCCAAAGCCCAAAAAGATGACTGGAGCAGCCGTTCAACCTCTGTGAGCTGTTGGGCTTGCTCTTTTTGAAGAACCTCGTCAGGAGCTTCCAGTGGGCTAATTGCTAGTTACTCTTCTTCCACCCCATAGTCTTCCAACATACGGTCAAC
>NZ_JBQKCS010000022.1:0-505 GCF_052122235.1 Acidaminococcus sp. HCP3S3_H5 | reverse complement strand
CCCCCCTACCCGTCACAGCAAGCCGCTCGGGTGTTAGATGCGTTCAGTCGCGCCGATTCCATCCACCGGGCGAGGTGGCGGCGGTGTGTCGGTCATGGCATGGTTTGCATAACCCTCGTCCGTGTTGCGGGTCGTCGGGGTCGAGTCCTTGCTGTATGAGGTCTCGCCTCTCCACGGGGTGGTGGTCAGCCACGGTTGAGGGGGATTGTCCGCAGATCACGCAGACCGGATCACGTGCGAGTACTGCGGCACGGAAGTGTCGGTGCCCTGCGGTGCCGTAAGGGTTGCCATGGGGTCGGCGGGTGAGTTCCCCCTCTGCTCGGCAGGTGGGGCACCGACCCGAGTCGCGGTGCAGATTTGGGCATCCCGGCTTCGAGCAGACATGCGCGCTCACCGATCACACCCGGGACACCACGGCGTCCCGTCTCTGCCGTGCCGTAGGGGGAGCCCGCATCGCTCGCACCAGCCACAGTCAGAGGTCCCCATCTGTCGCCCCCCTACATGC
>NZ_JBQKCS010000021.1:0-674 GCF_052122235.1 Acidaminococcus sp. HCP3S3_H5 | reverse complement strand
GACCCTGCTGAACCGGTCCAATCCAGCGCCCATCTCCGACATCCTAGCCACCCCGCCTGATGGTGAGTGGCTGGTCACCGTCGCAGTGTCGGGACAAAAACATGTCCTGCCCTACGCCCACGTCAACACCGGGGCAGGTCGGTGGCAGATGCGGATGGAGTCCACCACCGTCACATCCACCCCGGATGAGTGGATGATGGTTCGCGGGCACGCTCTGGAGTTGCGCCGTCTCGGAGTCCCCGCGTCAGCCGTCCTCACGGGAGACCCGTCCGGTATCGCGACCGCCGACAAGCTCGCCGCATGGGTGGAGCACTCCCGCCCGCTCGCCCCCTACCTCAGATCACCACTGCTCGACCTCGCGCTGTGGACCATCACGAAAGGAACCATGCACTGACCGACCATACCGACACCCTGCTCGACGCCACTCGACAGTGGCTGTCAGCGCTGCTCGACTCCGCCGACGTCGACACCATCGGCGCGGCGCACTGGTGGGACCGAGCTTCCGCCGCCTTGCAGGCGGCAGCCGCAGGAGCCACCACCCTCGCTCAGGCGACCACGATCGCCGCGACGAAGCTCCAGGTGGATGTACTCGGCGAGTCTGCGTCGCGAATCGTGACAGGACTGGCTGAGGTCATCGACCCGGCCTACACCGAGTGGGCTGATCGTGTGGCAGC
>NZ_JBQKCS010000020.1:0-770 GCF_052122235.1 Acidaminococcus sp. HCP3S3_H5 | reverse complement strand
GTCCATGGCCGCGCCGTACACGTAGCGCAGTTGCGCCAGCGTGTGCTCGCGGTCCTCGTAGATGCGGATAGGTCCCTTCGCCTCGCGATGGTGGACCAGCCATCCGGGGCCAAGCTGCTTGGTCTTCCAGCGCTTGTAGATCGTCTCCCAGACGCTTTCCTCGCCGTAACGGAATGCGGTCGTTGTCAGCAGCGCCCACGGTTCGTCGCCCGCCCTTTTTGGGAGGTTGCGCATCGTTGTGGCGTACATGTTCCGCAGCTCCGGGAGTACGTACAGGTGCACCTCATCCGGCACGAGGAAGGTCTCCTTGCCTCCGTCCTTCGACGCGGCACCGGACGAGCTCGAGCGGCATTCCCCGCCGTTCGGCAGGTAGATGTTGGTCGCTGAGCGGTAGTCGCGGATGCCCTTCACGCCGCCATAGATGTCGGGGTGATTGTCGTGACCCCAGTCACCCATGACGAAGGCGAGGTTTTGGAACGTGTTCCCGCTCTGCCTTTCCTCGGTCGCGAGGCAGCGGACAAACGGGGAGCGGATCGGGCGACCCACCGGCTGCCCACTCGCATCCCAGCCATCGAAACGCACCGGAGCAAGGGCCTCCGCCACGCCAATCAGCCCTGCAACCTCCGACTTCGCCCGACCCTTGGGCATCGACAGCACGCCACGAGAGATCAGCCTGCGCCCAGACGCCGGTTCGAGCTCGTAGGCGTCCACGACGAAATCGAGCATCTCATCATCAAACGTCAACGGCTGCCCCTCCACCGGCCCAGGGC
>NZ_JBQKCS010000019.1:0-806 GCF_052122235.1 Acidaminococcus sp. HCP3S3_H5 | reverse complement strand
CGTATGCATCCATAGCTTCGGTTCCATACTTTAGCCCCGGGAATCTTCGGCGCAGGGCCTCTCGACCAGTGAGCTATTACGCACTCTTTAAATGGTGGCTGCTTCTGAGCCAACATCCTGGTTGTTTATGAGACCCCACATCCTTTTCCACTTAGTATGGCATTGGGGACCTTAGCTGATGGTCTGGGCTGTTTCCCTTTTGACAACGGGACTTATCTCTCGTAGTCTGACTCCCAGGCTCTGCAGCATAACCATTCGTAGTTTGACAGGGTTCGGTAACCATTACAGTCCCTATCCCGATCAGTGCTCTACCGCCTATGCTTACTGCCTGAGGCTAGCCCTAAAGCTATTTCGAGGAGAACCAGCTATCTCTGCGTTCGATTGGAATTTCACCGCTACCCACGATTCATCCGAAAGTTTTTCAACACTCACCGGTTCGGTCCTCCACACGATTTTACCCGTGCTTCAACCTGATCATGGGTAGATCACTACAGTTTCGGGTCTACGAACACCAACTATCCGCCCTTTTCAGACTCGGTTTCCCTACGGCTCCGCATTTCCTGCTTAACCTCGCTGGTGCCCGTAACTCGTTGGCTCATTCTTCAATAGGCACGCCGTCGCTTGCGCTCCGACTGCTTGTAGACATACGGTTTCAGGTTCTCTTTCACTCCGCTCCCGCGGTTCTTTTCACCTTTCCCTCACGGTACTATGCGCTATCGGTCACTAAGAAGTGTTTAGCCTTGGAGGGTGGTCCCCCCGACTTCCCGCAAAATTCCTCGTGCTTCGCGGTACTCTGGATACTGGCC
>NZ_JBQKCS010000018.1:0-1459 GCF_052122235.1 Acidaminococcus sp. HCP3S3_H5 | reverse complement strand
TCTCCAGGGAGATTTGTGTAAGCGTGCATTCCCGAAAAAAAATAAAAAAACCTGCAATGCACGCTTACACAAGTGTCCCCAGGACACTCGTAGCGTGGGCCGGGAACGTAGTCCCGGCCAAGCCTCCCGGATGGTCGGACGGCTATCGCCGTAGGATCGAAACACTAGGGGGAGAGACTACGACACTCCCCCTAGTGTTCCATACCCCATACCCATACCCTAATTCTTTTTCTGTTGCTTAAAGTGTGTTAAAATACAAAAAGACCCGGAGCCGCAAACTCCGAGTCTTGAAACCACAATGGCAGTGAGGGCCATTGCTTATGCTTATTATATATATAAAATAAGCGATCCGGGAAATAAAATCAACCCAAAGAGCCCTCCTGCCGAAAAACAGGAGGGATTTTTTATGCCGATTGTAGACGCAAGAAAAAAACGAGAAGCTCAAAAAAGAGCAGATGCCAAGCGGGCCGGACGGTCCCGGAATTGGGCGACGGTGGTCTATCCCGAGTCGGCCCCATCGAACTGGCAGCAGGTTCTAGACGACACCCACGTCTATGCCATGGTGTCACCCCTACATGACCAGGACAAAAATCCGGGCGGGGAACCCAAAAAGCCCCATTGGCACGTCCTGGTGCAGTTTGACGTAGTCAAGACGCAGGAGCAGGCAACCGATTTTTTTGCCCAGATCGGCGGCGTAGGGGCTGCCGAACGAATCAGCAACGTTCGGGGCTATGCCCGGTATCTGTGCCACCTGGACAATCCAGAGAAGGCCCAGTACAGCCCGTCCGATGTGCTCCAGTTGGGCGGGGCGGACTACATCGGAGCTATCGGTCTCCCGACTGACCGATATGCTGCTATTGCGGACATGATCGATTTTTGCGATAGAAACGACGTGATCTCGTATGCGGAGCTGCTGCGTTATGCCAGAAGTCATAACGAGACCTGGTATCGGTGCCTGTGCGACAACGGGACGATGGTCATCAAGGAGTTCCTGCGGTCGAGGTACTGGGAAACCCGGGTCGAACCGCTTTATCCAAAAGCCCCCTTACCCGAGGGGAATCCCAAAGCGGAGCCGCGTCAAGGCCAAAGCCCGGCTGAGCCGGGTGCTGCGGAGCAGCAGCCTTGACACGGATCCCCTTTGGGATATACTGTCCCCGTAAGGGGCCTTTTGGAATGGCCCTCACAGGCCCAAATTTCGTTTCTGAGGCGTTTTTAGCTCGAACGGGTACACCAATACGGTGTGCCCGTTTTTTTCGCTTGATATGCCGTAGAGGCATCTCGGTTGTTACGATACGTAACAATCCGGGTTCGGGACTTGTTTCGATACGTGACTTGGACACGCTGCAAATCTCCAGGGAGATTTGTGTAAGCGTGCATTCCCGAAAAAAAATAAAAAAACCTGCAATGCACGCTTACACAAGTGTCCCCAGGACACTCGTAGCGTGGGCCGGGAACGTAG
>NZ_JBQKCS010000017.1:0-1473 GCF_052122235.1 Acidaminococcus sp. HCP3S3_H5 | reverse complement strand
CCGCAACGGCAACCCGTACCGCACCGACGAGGGCCGACGCAATGACCAACTGCTGAACCAAGGAGAACAAAATGACTGATGACCCCCGACCCGAGTGGGTAGAAGCCGGTGTTGCCGCGCTCGTAGCCGAGGGCTGCGCTGAGAGAGGTAGCACCTTCATACGGGACAACGTTTATGTGGACGGGGCTGTCACCGTCACCCTCGCCGCCGTGATTGACCAGATCAAGGCCGAGGCGCTGATGGAAGCCGCGACCGCCTACCAGTTGGGCGGTATGGTCTACGAGCCGCAGGCCCGTGGCGACCTCGCCACCAAGCGTCAGCAGGCCGAGCACGCCGTGGCGTGGCTCCGCGACCGCGCCAAGCGGATCGAGGCGGGTGACGAATCGTGAGCGACCTACTAGCCCACCTAGTCGAACTCGATCAGGCCATCACCGACATGCGGGAGGCCCGCAAGCGCATCGAGGCGGCCGTCACCGCGATAGCCGAGGCGAACACTTGGCCCTACGGCGACGCCTACCTTTACCAGGACGACGATTCACCCGAGCGCCTATGGCTCAACGGATTCTCGTGCATCAGACCCAGTGACGAGTTCGCCCGCGATGTTGGACGGAGCGTCATCCAGATGGCGATCCGACGCCCCGGGAAGAGCACCCAAATCGAGGTGACGGCATCGTGAGCGAGATCAACTGGGATGACTACAGCATCTACGACCACGACTTGCCGACCAACTGGCACGCCGCTGCGAGGAGGTGGGTGTGATGACGTACTACAAGGCTATCCGCCCCGACGGCACGTCGTGGTACGACCTCGGCTTCCGGTGGGTGGCTGAGCGTGGGCCGGTCGAGGGTGTGGAGGTGTGGCATCCGTCGCCCTCAGGTGAGCCCAGGTATGACCCGGCAGGGCATTTGGCCGCATCGACCGAGCCTGCCGACTGTTCCGGCATGGGGTGGCCGAGCCGTCTGCTGGAGGTGGAGCCGCTGGCCGATGTGGTGCCCGGGGCGATGCGCAAGGTCGGGTGCGCTGGGTGGCGTGTGGTGCGGGAGCTGCCCGCGTGGCAGGCGCTCGGGCCGTGTGGCCGTGAGGTGGTCGCCTATCTGGCGCTGCTGCCCACCCTGACCGATGACCAGGTGCAGATCGCCGCACGGTACGCCGCATGGGACGCCGCATGGTACGCCGCATGGGACGCCGCATGGTCCGCCGCATGGTCCGCCGCATGGTCCGCCGCACGGGACGCCGCATGGTCCGCCGCACGGTCCGCCGCATGGGCCGCCGCACGGGACGCCGCACGGGACGCCGCATGGTCCGCCGCACGGGACGCCGCATGGGCCGTCGTCGTCCGCGACATGATCTCCACCCCCCACTTCGCGACGCTCACCGAGCCGATGCGTGCCGCCGGGATCGACTTCGCCGCGCTCGGCGGTGCGTCATGACCCGCCGCATCGTGCTCGACATCATCGTGCCCGTCATCGCGGT
>NZ_JBQKCS010000016.1:0-1689 GCF_052122235.1 Acidaminococcus sp. HCP3S3_H5 | reverse complement strand
TTTTTCATCTAACGGCCCGATTTAAGTCAAGCCCTCGACATATTAGTACAGGTCAGCTTAACATATTGCTACGCTTCCACACCCTGCCTATCAACCTGGTAATCTTCCAGGTGTCTTACCAGCTTACGCTGTGAGAGATCTCATCTTAAGGATGGTTTCACGCTTAGATGCTTTCAGCGTTTATCCGTTCCGGACGTAGCTACCCAACTGTACCCCTGGCGGGATAATTGGTACACCAGCGGTCCGTCCACTCCGGTCCTCTCGTACTAGGAGCAGCCCCCTTCAAATCTCTTGCGCCCGCGATGGATAGGGACCGAACTGTCTCACGACGTTCTGAACCCAGCTCACGTACCACTTTAATGGGCGAACAGCCCAGCCCTTGGGACCGACTTCAGCCCCAGGATGTGATGAGCCGACATCGAGGTGCCAAACCTCCCCGTCGATATGGACTCTTGGGAGAGATTAGCCTGTTATCCCCAGGGTAGCTTTTATCCGTTGAGCGATGGCCCTTCCACTTGGATGCCACCGGATCACTAAGCCCTACTTTCGTACCTGCTCGCCGTGTTTGGCTCGCAGTCAAGCTCCCTTCTGCCTTTACACTCCGCGCGCGGTTTCCGTCCGCGCTGAGGGAACCTTTGGGCGCCTCCGTTACTCTTTGGGAGGCGACCGCCCCAGTCAAACTGCCCGCCTAACACTGTCCCGGCGATCGTTACTCGCTCGGTTAGAATCCCGATAATTGAAGGGTGGTATCCCAACAGTGGCTCCGGCAATCCCAGAGGACTGCCATCCATGCCTCCCACCTATCCTGTGCATCAAGTATCAGAACCCAATATTAGGTTACAGTAAAGCTCCATGGGGTCTTTCTGTCCAGTCGCGGGTAACCTGCATCTTCACAGGTATTTCAATTTCACCGGGTCCCTCGTTGAGACAGTGCCCAAATCGTTACACCTTTCGTGCGGGTCGGAACTTACCCGACAAGGAATTTCGCTACCTTAGGACCGTTATAGTTACGGCCGCCGTTCACTGGGGCTTCAGTCGAATGCTTTGGGTCGAACCCGGACATCCTTCTTTAACCTTCCAGCACTGGGCAGGTGTCAGCACCTATACTTCAGATTTCTCTTTCGCAGGCACCTGTGTTTCTGGTTAACAGTCGCTTGGGCCTCTTCTCTGCGACCACACCGGGCTCCGGGAGCAAGTCCCTTCACCTTTGTGGCTACCCTTATCCCGAAGTTACGGGTACATTTTGCCGAGTTCCTTAACGAGGGTTCTCCCGCGCACCTTAGGATTCTCTCCCCGCATACCTGTGTCGGTTTACGGTACGGGCGGCAGCTTTCTCACTAGAAGCTTTTCTCGGCAGCGTAGGCTCAATCCCTTCGGGAACAAGTTCCCTCCGCATCACGCCTCAGCCTCAGTTACCGGATTTGCCTGGTAACCAGCCTGCACGCTTGCACACGATCTACCAATCTCGTGCGGACCTGCCTTCCTGCGTCACTCCTTCGTTCAAACGATCACTGCCGGTACTGGAATATCAACCAGTTGTCCATCTCCTACGCTCTTTGCCTCGGATTAGGTCCCGACTTACCCTGAGACGACGATCGTTGCTCAGGAATCCTTATGCTTTCGGTGGAATGGATTCTCACCATTCTTTTCGCTACTCATGCCAACATTCTCACTTCCCACCAGTCCACC
>NZ_JBQKCS010000015.1:0-2175 GCF_052122235.1 Acidaminococcus sp. HCP3S3_H5 | reverse complement strand
CCCTCACGGTACTATGCGCTATCGGTCACTAAGAAGTGTTTAGCCTTGGAGGGTGGTCCCCCCGACTTCCCGCAAAATTCCTCGTGCTTCGCGGTACTCTGGATACTGGCCCCCTTGCTCTGCCTTTTGCCTACCCGGCTCTCACGGTCTGTGGCTCACCTTTCCAGGTGATTCGGCTAGGCCTGACTCGGTTTATGCCAGTCCGTAACCCCAGGGAGCCGAAGCTCTCTGGTTTAGGCTCTGCCCTCTTCGCTCGCCGCTACTGTGGGCATCTCGTTTGATTTCTCTTCCTCCGGCTACTTAGATGTTTCAGTTCACCGGGTTCCCTTCCCGAAGGATACCATCCCATGACGGATGGTGGGTTTCCCCATTCGGACATCTACGGATCAAAGCCTGCTTGCGGCTCCCCGTAGCTTTTCGCAGCTTACCACGTCCTTCATCGGCTCTTAGTGCCAAGGCATTCACCGTATGCCCTTAGTAGCTTGACTTAAAATTGCTTCGATAAATTGTCTGCTCCTTTGTCGCTCGTCGTTCGCCATCCTCGACATACTGGAGTATTGTCTCCGGTGGCTCTCTTCCTCGCTTCGCGGATCAGAGCAATTTCTCTTCGCAATTTTCCGGATCCTTATGGATCCCGGTTCTCATTACTAAGGAACTTACGTTCCCTGGTATTTCTCGTTACTCGATTCTAAATTCGCATTTAGATCAGAGGTGCTTATCTGATCATCACATCAGATAAGACTTTGTTTGTCTCTTCTATGAAGTTTTCAAGGTTCATGTGGTGGAGACGAGGAGAATCGAACTCCTGACCCCCTGCTTGCAAGGCAGGTGCTCTCCCAGCTGAGCTACGCCCCCGCTATATTTCAGCTGTTCCGAAGAACAGATGAAAACAATTTCAACAATCCATTTCAATTCAAAATTTGGTGGGCCTAAGAGGACTCGGACCTCTGACCTCACGCTTATCAGGCGTGCGCTCTAACCAGCTGAGCTATAGGCCCATGGATTGCCTGAGGGTAAAACCCTCAAAACCAAATATTGTTTTGACAGATGTGCGTCGACGAGAATAGAAGCGAATCCTTGGATTCCTTCGGTTCTCCATAGAAAGGAGGTGATCCAGCCGCTCGTTCTCGAACGGCTACCTTGTTACGACTTCACCCCAATCATCGGCCCCACCTTAGACAGCTGACTCCTAAAAGGTTATCTCACCGGCTTCGGGTGTTACCAACTTTCGTGGTGTGACGGGCGGTGTGTACAAGGCCCGGGAACGTATTCACCGCAGTATGCTGACCTGCGATTACTAGCGATTCCAACTTCACGCAGGCGGGTTGCAGCCTGCGATCCGAACTGGGGTCGGGTTTCTGGGATTGGCTCCGCCTCGCGGCTTCGCTGCCCTTTGTTGCCGACCATTGTAGTACGTGTGTAGCCCAAGACATAAGGGGCATGATGACTTGACGTCATCCCCGCCTTCCTCCAGGTTATCCCTGGCAGTCTCCTATGAGTCCCCACCATTGCGTGCTGGTAACATAGGATAAGGGTTGCGCTCGTTGCGGGACTTAACCCAACATCTCACGACACGAGCTGACGACAGCCATGCACCACCTGTTTTCGTGCTTCCGAAGAAGGGGACCTATCTCTAGGTCTTTCACTCAATGTCAAGCCTTGGTAAGGTTCTTCGCGTTGCGTCGAATTAAACCACATACTCCACCGCTTGTGCGGGCCCCCGTCAATTCCTTTGAGTTTCAATCTTGCGATCGTAGTCCCCAGGCGGGGTACTTATTGCGTTAACTCCGGCACAGAAGGGGTCGATACCTCCTACACCTAGTACCCATCGTTTACGGCCAGGACTACCGGGGTATCTAATCCCGTTTGCTACCCTGGCTTTCGCATCTCAGCGTCAGACACAGTCCAGAAAGGCGCCTTCGCCACTGGTGTTCCTCCCAATATCTACGCATTTCACCGCTACACTGGGAATTCCCCTTTCCTCTCCTGCACTCAAGACTCCCAGTATCCAACGCCATACGGGGTTAAGCCCCGCATTTTCACGTCGGACTTAAAAGCCCGCCTACATGCTCTTTACGCCCAATAATTCCGGACAACGCTTGCCACCTACGTATTACCGCGGCTGCTGGCACGTAGTTAGCCGTGGCTTCCTCGTCAGGTACCGTCAACACCAAA
>NZ_JBQKCS010000014.1:0-4522 GCF_052122235.1 Acidaminococcus sp. HCP3S3_H5 | reverse complement strand
ACAAAACAGTCCGGCGGGTTCAAATTTTTCCCAAGCGCGGTGAGATGCCGCGCTCTCGTTCTCTGCCGTGAGATGCGGCAAAGGAGGCTCCAGAATCATGGCGAAAGGTGCTCGTATCCGCTCTGGGCCTATGCCGGACGAGAACTCTGCACGGTCTGATGCTCGCGGCTACAGGCTGGAGGATTTGCCAGCGTCCGGCTATGACGGCCCGGTGCCCGACTTTCCACTGCCCAACGTGACTGATCGTGAGTCTGAGGTATGGGAGTGGGCGTGGCGGACTCCGCAGGCGTGCGCGTGGTCGATGGACGTGTCGGGGTGGCTGGTGCGTTCGGTGGCGATGTGGACTCGGCTGTCTGTCCGGTGTGAGGACGCCACCGTGTCGGCCCCGGTGCTGGGGCAGTTGCATCGTTTCGCTGAGCACATCGGCTTGACGCCTGCTGGTTTGGCAGCTCTGGGGTGGAAGATCACAACCCGCACCGCCTCGTCAGTCGAGGCTGAGGCTGCGACGCCGAAGCGGTCTCGCGGCTCGAAGCTGAGAGCGATCAATGGCGGCCTCGCTTCCTGACGATGACTGGTCGGTTGCGTGGCCAACTCTGGGGTATCTGTCTGCTGACTGGATCGAGGCCCACTGCCTGGTCGCTGACGGCTGGTCGATGGGTGAGCCGTTTGTGCATGACGGCTGGCAGTTGTGGTGCACACTCAACCATTACAGGGTGAAGCCGAAGGCGGTGTTTAACCAGGCCCGCCCGGTGGGTGCGCCAGCGTTCCAGTATCGCCGTTCGCAGGTGGTGGGGCCGCAGAAGACGGGGAAGTCGCCGTGGGCTGCGTCGCTGATCCCGTTCGAGGCTGTCGGGCCGTGCATTTTCGCTGGCTGGGCTGTTGGTGGCGAGCGGTATCGGTGTGTCGATCATGGCTGCGGTTGCGGGTTCGTCTACGCCTACGATGCGGGTGAGCCGATGGGTATTCCGCGGCCGGTGTCCCGCATCCAACTGTTGGCGACGGCTGAGGATCAGACCGACAACATTTACGCGCCGCTCCAAGAGATGATCAGGCGCGGCCCGTTGCAGGAGCTGATGCGGGTTCGTGAGGATTTCATCCGCACGCCGAACAATGGCGAGGTGTTGCCGATCACGGCTGCACCGAACTCGAAGGTGGGCGCTCCCATCCATTTCGCGGTGGCGGATGAGTCAGGCCTGTACACGGGCAAGCTGATCAAGGTATGGCAGCATATGCGCCGCGGCTTGGCGGGTATGGGTGGTCGTGGCCTGGAGGTGACGAACCCGTGGGACCCGATGGAGAACTCGGCGGCTCAGCAGACGTTTGAGTCATCATCGAAGGATATTTTCCGGTTCTACCGCAGGCCGCCCACTGACCTGAGGTTTGAGCTGAAATCTGAGCGGGCGAAGATTCTGCGGTTTGTGTATCGCGGGTCGCCGTGGGCTGATCTGGAGGCAATCGAGGCCGAGTGCGCCGAGTTGATGCACACCGACCCGGCGCAGGCGAAGCGGTTCTTTGGGAACATGCTGGTGCAAGGCTTGGGCGCGTTCCTGCCTGAGGCTGTGGTGGAGGCTGCTGAGCTTGCGGTCGACGTGCCGGACGGCGCGGCGGTGTGTGGCGGGTTTGACGGGTCACGGTCGAGCGACTGGACGGCGCTGCGATTGCAGACGATTGACGGGCATCGGTTCACGCCAACGTATGGGCCAGATCAGCGTCCAGCGGTATGGAACCCAAGGGAGTGGCCGGAGGGTCGTATCCCTCGCGGCGAGGTTGATGCCGCCGTGGATGAGGTGATGCGCCGCTACAGGGTGGGGCGCATCTACTGCGACCCGCGGCACTGGGAAACGCAGGCCGATGCGTGGGCGTCGAGGTTCGGTGACGATGTGGTGCTGCAGTGGCCGACGAACTCGATTGCGCGCATGTTTCCAGCACTGGTCAGGTACCGGGAGGACATGGCCGAGGGGTTGACGACGCACGCCCCGGATGAGGTGTTCAAGGCTCAGGCGTTGGCGGCCCGGATGGTCGCGAAACCGGGCGACAAGTTCATTCTCGGCAAACCGGCTGAGCATTTGAAGATCGATGTGGTGATGGCTGACGTGCTGGCGCACGAGGCTGCCGCGGATATGGCGGCGGCCGGTTGGTCGACCGAAGCCAAGGAAACGATTTTCTTCCTATGAGTCGCGAAAGGGGTGGCTGCGTGTGCTGAGTGTTGACGAGCTGCAAACTCTTGACCGGCTGTACCTCGACCTACGTTCCCATCGTGATTCTGACGACATGCTGCTGTCCTACTACGACACGGAGCATGCCTTCACGCATATCGGGTTGGCGTTGCCGCCTGAGTATCGCCGCGAGTATGACGTGATCACGTCGGGGGCGGCTGTGGTGGTGGACTCTGTGGTTGATCGCCAGCAGATGCGCGCCCTCGTGCTCCCCGGCGAAGAGAAGGCCGATGACCGGTTGCGCGCTATCTGGGATGCGTCGAACGGCGACGTGCAGCTCGCGATGTTCAATCGGGATCGCAGACTGTTTGGTCGGGCGTTCCTGACGGTGGGCGGCAATAACAAGAATCCGGATCTGCCGTTGATCCGTGCCGAATCTCCGCGTGAGATGGCTGGCCTTGTTGATGAGCGTCACGAGATGGTGACGGCGGCTGCACGGTTCTACGGCGTGGATGCCGTGACTCGACGCACCCCTTGTTTCGCGACGCTGTATCTGCCTGATGAAACGGTGTGGGTTGAGTGGTCGCCGCGTACCGGCAAGTGGGTCGAGGTCGACCGCGACCAGCACCGGATGGGTGTCGTCCCAGTGTTCATGCACCTCAACAAGAGGGTTTCAGGGTCATGGGTTGGGAGGACGGCGCTGACCAGGGGCCTGCGGTCGATCATCGACAGCTCGTGCCGGAATCTGACGAACCTGCAGTTCGCGGTCGAGTCGCATGGCATCCCCCGCATCTTCATGACTGGGGTCGTGAAGGGCGATTTTGTTGACCCGAAGACTGGTGAGCCGTTGCCGGTATGGGCCGCCTACTACAACGCGATTCACACAATCACAAACCCGCAGGCGAAGGTCGGACAACTCACCGCCTCCGATTTGAAGAACTTCCGCGCCGCCCAGGAGGCGTATGCGATCGAGATGTCGGCGGCGACGGGCTTCCCGATCTCGTATTTCGGGCTCTCGACAGCGAATCCTCCGGCTGAGGGCGCGATCGTGGGCGAAGAGAAACGGCTTGTGCGTACCTGTGAGGCGGAGAACTCCGAGGTGGGTATGACTGTCGGATGGGCCGCTGCGCTCGCCTATCAGATCGCGACTAAGACGCAACTCCCCGGCAACAGGGTGCGGGTGGATTGGCACAATCCGGCGACCCCGACGGTGGCGCAGCGCATGGACGCGGTCGTGAAGGCCAAGCAGTCCGGCATCGTGTCCCGAGAAGGCGCTTGGGATGAGTTGGGGTGGTCGCCCGCCCGAAAGCGTCGCGAAGAGGGATATTTCCGTAACGAGGCGAACCTCGACCCTGAAATGCAGCTCGCATCGGAGCTGATACGTGGGACCGGCTGACAGTTTCCATCTGGCGCAGATCGCGACCGGGCGCGGCGTCGAGGTGCTGGTGTCGCGGATTTGGCGTAACGGCATGCGGCGTCCTGAGGATTGGCCGGATGTGTCGCGGCGACTGTCAGTGACGGTTGCTGCCGGTCAGGTGAGGGCTGCTGAGCGTGCTGGCCAGTTCGCGGCTGACGCTCTGGGCGTGGACTCGCTGATCAACCCGCGCAGCTTCGCCGGTCTCGCCTCCGATGGCCGCTCGCTGGATGGGCTGCTGTACTCGGGTGTGGTGCGTGCGCGTTCGGCATCGGGGCCGATGGCTGAGCGTATGGCGGCTGGTGGTCAGTGGATGGCGGGCCTCGCGAAGACCATGGTGGCTGACGCTGGTCGGGCTGCGACGCAGGCGACGATTGCGGCAACGCCGCGAGCTGGGTGGGTGCGTCTGGTGCGGCCCCCGTGTTGCCAGAGGTGTGCAGTGCTGGCTGGGAAGTGGTTCCGATGGAATGAGGGTTTCCGGCGGCATCCACTGTGCGACTGTGTGCATCGTCCGGCGCTGAGTGCGCCGCCGCCCGATTATTCGTCATCGATCGCACCTAGCCAGATTCACGACCTGACTGAGGCGCAGCGCAGGGCGATAGATGAGGGTGCGGACGTCAATCAGGTGATCAACGCT
This sequence comes from Acidaminococcus sp. HCP3S3_H5, assembly GCF_052122235.1. NCBI lineage: Bacteria > Bacillati > Bacillota > Negativicutes > Acidaminococcales > Acidaminococcaceae > Acidaminococcus > Acidaminococcus sp. HCP3S3_H5. Next base: position 315 of record NZ_JBQKCS010000014.1, on the reverse strand, counting down.
TATCGCAGAAGCTCGAAGAGTCGCGAATCATACCTGCTGACTACTGAGGGGATGTCGAAGCACGGAACCGCGAGGAACGCCTTGGGTAGATCGGGGAAGAGGCTTACCCCAGACGGCATTTTCCGCATCGCGGAATCGCGGGAGGAGGCGGTGCGCCTCCTGGTGGAGCACGGATACATCCTCCCCAATGTGCCGCTCGGGAGAGGCGGCGCTGCCGGGTACGGACAATTCGGTCGCGGCGGCAAGAGGGTCGCAGCACGGAATGCGGTCGAGCAGGCAAATGCGGCCGGAGTCAGGGCTGGCGACAGGTACACG
>NZ_JBQKCS010000013.1:0-5207 GCF_052122235.1 Acidaminococcus sp. HCP3S3_H5 | reverse complement strand
CAGCATCGGACTCAGAGCTGCAGCGCCTCGAACGCCTGTTCGCCTCCTCCGGAAAGGAGGCCGGCGACAACTTCGCCATGAACCTCAGCGACGCCGGTCCCATCCTGCAGGAGGTCGCACGCAGGCACGGTAGGGCGGCGGCCAGCAGGCTGGCACGCGAGCTGGCGGCGGGCAAGACCACACTGCAGGACATCGTGCGCAACTACAACCTGACCACCTCGGTCAGCGTGCAGACCGGGCAGGCTGAGCGGCAATACTACTCGTTCGTCCGCAGCATCAGCGGCAAATCGGTGTCGGTGCAGGTCAACTACAAGCCGGGCAAAATGCCCGGCCTGGTCGCAGGGTTCGCGACAGGTGGTCAGCCGCGCAGGCTGTCGTCCGGTCTGATCAGCGGACCCGGCACGCCGACGTCGGACTCGATTCTCGCCCGCGTGTCGACGCGGGAGTTCATCCACAACGCCTCGGCGGTCGACCATTACGGCGTGCGCGCCATGTACGCGCTCAACTCGAGGCAGATTCCGCGCGAAGTGTTCGCGGCGATGGGGTATGCCTCGGGCGGCCAGCCAGGAACGAGGCCGTCGGTGACCGTCCCGACACCCACCTCGGCCCGACTGTCGCTCGACACCTCGGGCGTCGCGGCTGCGGTCGCTGCTGGCCTGGCTGGCGTCCGGATTGTGATGGTGGACCCGACCTCGGGTGTGGAGCGGCTGGTGGATGCGCGGATCGAGATGGCTGGCCGTCGGTCGGCATCGACGGTGAGGAGACGCTGATGATACTGGCTCCGCTGGTGATGCAGTCCCCGCCGTGGGTGGACATGCTGGTGACTCAGGTGCCTGCCGGTGCGGTGTCGGTGCGAGCGTGGCGCGTGTGGCGCGCGGCAGAGGTGCTGGTGCGTGGCCGTCACGTGCTGCTCGGGTCGTCGGCTCGGGTGGTGGACTATGACTTGCCTGTCGGCTCTCCAGTGTCGTATCGGGTGGAGGCCCTGTCCGGGTCGGGTCAGGTGGTGGAGTCGGCGTCGGTGCAGGTGTCGGCCCCGTCGCCCGGGCACTCGATGGCGTGGCTGTCTGACCCGATGTCCCCGATGGGGTCTGTGGTGGTTGGTGTGCTGCGGGGCGGGTCGCGTGGCCGGTGGTCGTCGGCGATGGAGATGGTGCGTCCGATGGGTGGTTTGCCGATCACGCAGGGCGGTGAGCGTCAGGTGCGGGTCCGGTCGTGGCGTCTGGTCGCTGAGGATGAGGCGACGGTGCAGGCGGTGGACGCGATCATGCTGGCCGGGCCGACGGTGGTGTTGCGGGGCGACCCTGAGTGTCTGGATCATCCGACGGGGCTGCTGTACGTGTCGGCGGCTGATGTGGAGTCGGAGCGGACTGTGCCGCACCTGCCTCGGGTGACGTGGCAGATGGACGGGTATGAGTCGCGGGGGCCGGCGATCCTGCCGGTGGTGCCGTCCCGTACCTATGCCGACGATATGGCTGAGCATCCGACGTATCAGGACTCGACTGCTGCGGCGGCAACGTATCTGGACCGTCTCCGTCTGCTGGAGGCGTAGCTATGTGGCCGGTCGATGAGAGGTGGGGTGCGGCTCGTCTGGGGGATGTGGAGCTGTCGTGTCAGGTGTGGCCGACGCTGCGGGGTCAGGTGCTGACTGCTGAGCCGCTGGAGGTGGTGGACGGGTCGCTGTCGGTGGAGGTGCGGGGCGGGCAGGTGCAGTCGTCGCTGGAACTGTCTGTGGCTGACCCGGACGGGTCGCTGTTCACGGGCGCACCGGATGCGCCGCTGGCGGTGCATGGGCATCGACTGGTGGTGCGTGCCGGGTACGCCGGCGTCGGTGATGCGCCGCTGGGCGAGTTCCGCGTGGAGCGCATCGTGCCGGACGGGTCGCCGTGGCGGCTACACCGCTCGGGCCGGTGGGTGCGTGGTGCTCAGATGCTGCGCGTCTCCGCTGGTGACCTGCTGGGGATCGTCGCCGATGACCGGTTCACGACCCCGACGCGGCCGCGTGGGGGAACGGTGCGCGCTGAGGTGCAGCGGCTCGTCGCCGACATCCTGCCGGTCGGTGACTGGTCAGCGTCGCAGACGGTGCCGTCGTCGGTGGAGTACTCGGAGTCCCGCATGGATGCGCTGCTGTCGGTGATGCGTCTGGCGGGTGTGGTGGCGTGGGTGGATCGTGCCGGGGCGCTCCAGGGTGTCCCGGATGTGGGGTCTGGTCAGGTGTGGGAGGCGTCTGCTGCTGATGTGGTGGAGTGGGTGCCGGTGATGGACCGGGACGGGCTCCGCAACGGGTGGGTGGTGACATCGGAGTCGGAGTCTGGGCAGCCGCTACGTGGGGCCGAGTTCGAGGCATCGGGTCCGCTGGCATGGGATGCCTCCGGGTTCGGACGCGTCCCCGAGTTCCTGCACTCCCCGCTAATGCGGACGAACGCTCAGTGCGCGTCGGCGGCGAGGACGATGGGTGAGCGGGCGAGGGCGGCGCGTCGTCAGGTGCTGACCGTGACGTGCGCCCCAGACCCGGCCCTTGATGTGCTGGACACGCTGCGGCTACGGCTGCCGACCCGCACGGTGGATGCCCTGGTGACGGGTATCAGGCTGCCGCTGACTGGGGGATCGATGACGGTCACGGCGAGCGCTGGGTGGGGGGTGCTGGTCGATGTCTGATCCTCTGGGTGATGCTGTCGCGTCTGCTCTGACCCCGGCTCGTCCGCCTGCCGTCGCGGGGGAGGTGAGGGCAACTTCCCCGGTGCTGCTGGTGTCGGTGCTGGGGTCCGAGGTGACGCCGCTGGTGTGGCTGCCGACACCGCTGGCGGTTGGTGACCGGGTGCTGCTGCTGCGCTCCGAGGGGGTGTGGCATGTGGTGGGTCTGCGTACCGCCCGGCCGAGTGAGGGCACTGTGTCATCCACTGGGTCTGGTGTGGTGACCGTCTCGACTGGGGTGGGGCCTGTGACGGTCCCGCACGTCGGTGGTGTGCCGGTGGTGGGTGATCGGGTGGCGCTGCTGTGGGGGTCTGCTGGTGGTGTGGTGGTGGGCCGTATCGGCACACCGTCCGCTCCGCCGCCGCCATCCACGCCGCCGTCTGACCCGACCCCGCCACAGACTGATCCGGCGCCCGCACCGGCCACTGTGGCTGCTGGGGCGGTGCAGGCTGCGACGGCTAGGTCTGGGAGGTGGCGCAGCGACGGCACCGCCGGGCACCGCGCCTATCAGGGGCACTCCACCTCGGGGCAGGTGGCCGACAACACCGGCTACTTTTTTTACGGCTCGACCCTGGCACGGGGCGGGACTGGCTCGTCTGGTGTGGTGCGTCTGTATCGGGCGACCGGTGCGGGCATGTCGGCGGCGCGGACCGTGTGGCTGGCGCTGCACGGTGCTGCGACGCGACCATCGTCACCTCCCGCGCTGACAACTCAGCCTCGCGCCGCCGGGACAGTGGCACAGGGCGGCACCGTCGACATCGCGCTGACCAGCGCTGAGGTGTCGGCGCTGCTGTCCGGCGCTGCTCGCGGGATCGCTGTCTCGTACCAGGGCACCACGGACTACATGGCACTACTGGGCCCATCTGACCGTCCCGACGCTGGACGGGTCACTCTCATCACCACGATCTAAGGAGGCACGGGATGCCGACCACACCGATCTATGGACTCCGGACGCCGGAGTTGGCGGACGCAAACAACGTCCCGGCAGATATGGCCCTGCTGGCTCAGGGCACCGAAAATGCGCTGTCGTCGCTGTCTCCGTCGTGGTCGTCATACGCCGTGGCGTGGTCGCAGAGCGACGGCACCAACCTCTCGATCGGAAACGGCACGCTGGAGGGTCGCTGGATGCAGGTGGGGCGTCTGGTGCACGCCTCGGTGTCGATGGGGCGAGGCTCGACCACCAATCTCGGGTCGGCGGCGTGGGTGTGGTCGATGCCGGTCAACGCCAGGGCCTGGATGATGGTCACTGGCGTGGGGTGGCTGGCGCGTGGCGGGTCTGAGTATCCGCTGACGGTGAGGCCGGTGGGCCCTGGCCGTGTGGTTGCGCTGATCCCGTCCGGGCGGATCTCCAACAACAACCCTGGTGGGTGGGCGTCGGGCGACTCGCTGTTTTTCACGATGACCTACGAGGTGTGATGATGGCTGATCGGATCACGTGGCGCGGCTCCCTGCTGTCGCCCCGCACTCGGGACGCACTGATCGAGGCCGAGCGGCTGGCTGCCGCGATGCCCGAGTTCCGTGGCTGGCGGGACGGGTGGATCATCCGCCCCGGTCAGGGGTCGTGGCAGCCACGCAGCCCCTACTCGGGCTCGACCCACACCGGAGACGGCGTGGTCGACCTGTCGATCCGCCACCACCTCACCCCACCGCAGCGCAAGGCGGTGCTGAGGGCGTGTCGGCAGGTCGGGTTCGCGGCATGGCATCGGATGCCGTCCCGCTCATGGGTGGAGCATCACCATCTGGTGCTCATGCCCCCCGACCAGACCACCAACACGCAGGGGCTGGCTGCGTCGGCGATGGTGCAGGTGTCGCACTACCGGCGTGGCCTCGACGGGCTCGTCGGCAAGGACCGCGACCCGGACCCGTGGCGACCGTCCCCGCTCCTGTCGTGGGAGCAGTACCAGCAGCGCACCGACACCCACACCACCCAAACATCCACCCAGGAGGATGACATGCCCTACACCAAGGACGAACTCAAGCGGATCGTGACCGAGGCGCTGAGCGCCTACGACTGGCAGCCGCTCCAGAAAGGCTCATCGAACGCGCTCGTCGCCAGCTCCCGCAACAACAACCAGATCTGGGCCAGCATCAACAGCCAGGAGACGCTGCGGCTGGTGCGGGAGCTCGCCAAGCGTCAGGGCGTGGTCGTCGATGAGCAGGCGATCGCCCGCTCGGTGCTCGCCGGACTCACCCCGCTGGTGCGTACAGCCGTCGAGGCCGCAGTGAAGGCCGGCGGAACCCCGCAGGCCGTCGCCGACGCGGTCGTGTCCCGGCTCGGCGACGCACTCAAGGACTGACGCGTGTCTCGCCGGACAGCGATGCTCGGGCTCGGCGTCCTATGGGTGCTGGTCGGGGTGTCGCTGCTCTACGCGGCCGTCCCTGCCCGCGCCGAGCTGATCGACCTGCCCGACTGGCTACGAGCCGCCCTGTGGGTCGCTGCCGGCGTGGTCGCGATCGCCACATCAAGCCATGTTCGGGCGTCGGTGTGGGGTCTGGCTGCGATGGCGCTGGTAGCC
>NZ_JBQKCS010000012.1:0-6119 GCF_052122235.1 Acidaminococcus sp. HCP3S3_H5 | reverse complement strand
GATCTGTTTGGTGGGGTCAGCGCGTCTTGGAGCTGGTGATGAGCCGGTTGACCTGCGCGGCGGAGAACAAGACGCGCCCGTTTCGCTTGCTGGACGGCTTGTGTCGGCGAAGCTTCCCGTCGGCGGCGAGCCGGTCGACGGTGGTGAGGCTGACGCGCAGCAGGTCGGCCACCTCGGCGCGGGTCATCCAGTCGCCGCTCACGACATCACCTCGGCAGAGAGTTCAGCGTCGGCTTCGTCGGCGTACCTTTGGGCCAGATCAGCCAGCCCCTCTATCGAGTCAGCCGAGTGCTGAGACAGGCAGTCGAGCTCGGTGACGGTGAGCAGCAGGCGGGCACAGATCGTGAGCACCGTCACGGCTTGAGTGAGTTGGGCGACCCGCTGCACGTTCATGCCGCGACCTCGCTGTCCAGGAGCGAGTCGAGGTCAGCGGTGCCACCGAGGATGCGGTGCAGAGCCGACAAGCCTTTGGCGGTGATGCGGATCGTCGAGGCGGGCAGCTCCAACTCGCCGGTACGGTGGTTGAGGAACGGGCCGGACGCCATTTTCTGCGCCAGCCGTCCACACTCGATCTGCGACTGGTAGGCGTGCCACTGCTGGCGATGCCCTGAGCGGTAGATCCAGCCCTGCTCGCGCATCGTCTCGAACAGGCGGTTGCGTCCGGTACTGATCGCGGGGTCGCGTGAGAGCACCTTTGCGGCCTCGTCCACGGCGTAGTCGCCGGAGCAGGCGACCATGGTGGACCATGCGCGTGCGGCGGGTTCGAGTTCACGGGCGCGCTGCTCGGCCAGTTCGCGGGCGTCCTCAGCCTCCACGACCATCAGCGCCAGTTCGCGCTTGGTGATCGACTCGACCCGGTAGCCGCCCGTCCTGCGGATGGAGGGCAGGACCTCGCTGGTGATCCAGCGGCGGAAGGTCGCGGCCTCCGGCTTGTCTGAGCGGATGACCACCTCGTACATGCCGGGCTCGCTGACGATGGTCATCTGCTGCGCGCCGCCAAGGGTGTCAATCTGAGTGACACCCCTCATATCGTCGGCGATGCGGCTGGCGGTCATGCTGACGTTGCCGAGTCTGAGGACTTTGCACAGGTCGGTAAGGACGAACCACGGCTCGCCGTCGATGGTGACGACGCGGACAGTGGCATCGCCGTAGGCGAAGGGGACGAGCGTGGCGCTCATGCTGCCACCGTCCGGCGAATCGCTGGGTAGGTGATGGCCTCGAGCGGGACGCCGAGGGCGTCTGCGAGTGCGCGTGCGGTCTGGGGGCCGGGCTGCTTGCGTCCGGCTTCGATGTTGGACAGGAATGCGCCTGACACTCCGACGTCCTTGGCGAGGCGGACCTGCTTCATCCCTACCGCGTTGCGGAGAGCGGCGACCGCTGCCCCGTTCACGAGTCTGGTTGCTTCCATAAGAAGAGAGTAGGAAAGAACAGGAAAGAAGTCAAGTAAGGAAACTAAACTACCAAGAAACTGGCAGTGACTAGGGTGCGCGCTGCGTAATTACAACGATGTGTTTCCCTGCTGAGCGGCTACTCTTTCCTCATGACCCCGAATCTTTCCCGATTTTTCCTGTCACCGTGGTGGACATGATCACCGGCCAGCAGCTCCGAGAGGCGCGACTGAGGCGGGGCTGGTCGCAGGGGCAACTCGCAGACAAGCTCGGCGTCACCGAGCGCAGCATCGGCAACTGGGAGCGTCGCGGGATACCTGCCACCCAGCAGGTACGCATCGCTGACGTGACACGCTAACCCAGCTCCCCCATGCGCTGCGCGATCGCCCTGTCGCGCTCGTCGGTGGCGACCTGGTACAGCATCGCCATCCCCGGCGTGGTGTGCCCGAGCCGCGCCATGAGTTCGCGGACGGTCGCGCCGGACTGAGCGGCCAGCGTCGCCCCCGTCTTGCGGAGGTCGTGGACGGACATGCCGGGCCGACCCACGGCCCGTGCACCCCGCTGATGGGCGCGGTAGATGGACCCATCGCTCAGTGGCCCACCGCCACGGGCTGGGAACAGCAGCTCGTCGCCGGTGGCGTCCGGGTGATGGGCATCCCAGTCAGCGAGCCACTGAGCGATCCCCTCAGCGATGGACGGCGGCAGGTGGGCTGTGCGGATACCGGCAGTGGTTTTGGGCGGCCCGATGTGCCACCGCCGCCCGCCGTCCGGGTCGGAGATGCGGGCGGCGGTGCGCTCGACACGGATGGTGGTGGCGTCGTCGGAGATGTCGCAGCGCCGCAGTGCCCGCACCTCACCGGATCGCAGCGCCCCCCATGCGGTGATCGCGAGGATGACGCGCCACCGGTCGGGGACGGCGGCGAGGTAGGTGCGCAGCTCGGTGGGGCTGAGCGCGACTGAGCGGTGCGCCGGCGCAGGCTTCCCCGCCCCGCGGATGCGGCACGGATTGGTCGGGATCAGGCCATCCTCCACTGCATCGGAGAGGATGGAGCGCAGGAGCTGGTAGGCGTTGCCGTTCTGGGTGGCGGTGGCGGCGGGTAGTGCGTCGTACCATGCACGGACGGCCTCGGGGCTGATCTGACTCACGGCGATGCGTCCGAGGGTGGGGGCGATGACCTGCTGCACGAGGCGGCGGTACAGGGCGGCGGTGGAGTCGCGCAGCGGCTTGCGGGCACGGCGCTGACGTCGGGCGATGATGTCGGCGCAGTAGGCGGCGAGGGTGACGGCGGCGACCTCGGGGGCGCGGACGCTGGGAGCGATCCATGTGCCCCGGTCGATGGCGATCTCCTCATCGCGGAGCCATGCCTCGGCGTCGGAGCGCAGGAGGTAGGTGGAGGGTGCTCGGTGACGCTGCCCGTCGGGGCCGATATAGCTGGCCTGGTAGCGGTCTGAGGGGAGTCTGCGGAGGGTGCCGAATGCTCGGCGAGTGCGTGCCATGCTGACCACACTAGTGCACGTTAGATGCACGCGGGGCGAGAGGATCGGATATTTGCGCTCAGTGCGGAGAGGTTCGACTCCTCTCTCGCGCACAATACGTCGGAGCCCCTGACTAGGAGACATACCTAGTCAGGGGCTTCTCGTTGTCTGCATTGGTCCGCAGGAGTGCTCATGAGACCGCATGGGACCGCATCACTAATGCACGCTAGATGCACGGCCAAGAAATCTCCCCGGTGTTTTCTCGATCCCCTCTTGCATACCGGTACCCACATGTGTATACTGGGATACATCAGATAGGGAAAGGAACCCACGATGAACGCCACGATCACCTACCGCACCGGCAGCTACTACAGCGAGACCGACACAGCCAACCACATCTGGGAGATCTCCGACGAGCAGGGCATCGCCTCCGAGCTGTACGTCAGCATCAGCGACGCCGAGGTCATGCAGATCGAGACCCGCGAGGATCGCCGCGGCGAGGGCCTCGCCCGCCAGCTCTGGGAGGCCGCCAATGCGCAACTCGGCATCGTCTACCACAGCCTCCCCGCGCACCGTACCCCCGAGGGCGAGGCTTTCGCCAGCGCGGTCGGCGGCGAGTCCGTCACGGAGTGCCACATCGATAGCTGCGACTGCACGGACATCATCGACGACGACCCCTACGGCTACTGAGCCACCACCGACCACACGACAGGAGACAGACCATGACCAGCTACACCACCCGCGACGAGGCCATCCTCCGCCAGATCATCGAGCCCATCGAGTCCGGTGACGCCAGCCGCGACGAGTACGACATCGACGCGATCGCCGCCGAGGTGCTCGACACCATCGGCGAGGGCACCGAGTACCGGTGGACGCAGACCGCCGACGACGCCGAGTTTTGGGCCGCTGTCGAGCGCCACCGCCGCCCCAGCATCCTTGAGCAACTCAACGGCTACGACGGCGACAACCTGTTCCGGGACGTCATCTACGGACTCGACGGCTACGACGAGGACGCCACCAGCGAGGCCGACCCCAACTACCGCAACGACACGTTCGTCGCCGCAGGCGTCACCTACCGCTACGACTACCAGCGCGCCGAGTGGGTGACCGCATGACCACCGCACGCGCACCGATGACCGAGCACGACCTCGACGCATGGCTGTCCGACACGACCGCCACCCCGACCCAACGCGCCGAGCTGCTGGCCGCCGACGCGGCACTGTGCGAGACGATCCCCGACGATGGGGAGCCCGGCACGGGTTCCCCGGAGTTCATGGGCGCCGCGAAGCTCGTCCTGGGCGACGCCACCCTCGCCGACCTCGCGGCCACGCTGCTGGCTGCGCGGATCGCGGAGCGTGAGGCGATGGCCGAGCTACAGGGCGCCATCGTCGCGGCCCATCAGCGGGGGGTGTCAGTGATGGAACTGGCTCGCCAATCGGGTCTCACTCGACGCACCGTGTACCGGACCCTCAGCCGATGACGGCGGCGGCCTGCGGTCGTGGGAGTCTGAGCGGGACCGGATCAGTGAGCGGGCCGAGGCTCTGATCTGGGCTGAGCTGGCCCCGCCATGATGAGCAGGTGCGGCGGATGCTGGACGCTGAGGTGCCGATTGATTTGTCGCGCCACCCGGTGGGTGACAGGCCTCGGGGGTGGTGGGCTGCCGCTGCCGGGCGGGCGATGCTGACTGATCCCGATCTCGAGGTGGAGTGGCTACGATGATGAGCACGACGCGCTACTAGCGCCTGAGGCAGCAAAAAGCTGGCCCCCGCCACGGGGGCGGGGGCCAGTTGCTTGCGCCAGGGTTAGGTCTAGGTGGTGAGGACGGCCTGCACCGCCAGCATGATCGCCGCGTCCGTGACCCGTGCCGGGTGAGTACCGCATGCGGCGAGCTCGTCCCAGACCGCCTTCCGTGACGGGACGCGACCCGAGAACGCTTTGCACGCCGCGCCCCAGTGGTAGGCGTAAAGGGTGGCGAGGGAGGTTTGCTCGCCGCCGACGGTGATGCGGGCTCCGATGATGCGGGACATGTGGATGGTCGCCTCCCCCTCGGCTATGCCTGCGAGGCGGGTGGCGCGTCGGATGCGGTCAGCGAGGCCAGCGTCTTCCTCGGCGAGCCGGACCTCCTCAGCGGATGCGTGGATGGTGATTGCCATAGTGATCTCCTTGTCAGGTGTTGTGTGGGGTGCCGGGGAGGGCGACAGGCCACGGGTCGCGCGACTGCCCGCTAAAAACGCCCATGTACGCCCCACCGTCGCGTGTGGCCCCAGGGGCTACCCTCAACTCGTCTCCACTGAGGCGCAGGGGGGTGAAGCTTTGGCCGCTGCTCGCGTAGGAGTACGGCTCGCCGCGAGCGAAAACTCTCCACCCGGGGGTGAAGGTCCATATGATCGGCTCGTACTCCGAGGTTGAGGTGCGGAAACCGTAGTCCAGCGTGATCGAGCTGCCGACGCGCCTCAGGATGAGCACACGATCCCAGGAGCCACCCGTCTTCATCCGGTCGTAGTAGGGGCTCAGTGGTGCCACGTCCCGGAAACCGGTGTCTCCGACGGTGCAGAGCCACCCGTCGCGGGAGCATAGGGTGTCCGTCAGTACTCGCTGCCACCGCCACGCCCCCACACTCGCGCCGTCTGTGGAGCGGTACTCACACCCCACCGGCAGTGCTGCGAGCTGGGACGCCGTCAGGGACGTGGTGGACGGGATATCGGGCCTGCCGGGGCCGACCACGAGATAGTCGGAGGCGGTCGGCACCGCACCCGGCGGGCCGGGGCTCCCGGGTGGACCGGCCGGGAGCCCGAGCTGTAGCGCCATGTCGGGCCACTGCCCAGTCAGGGCAGCGGTCGGGGGCTGGCCTGCCGCCACCTGTGTCGCGGTGACAGGCCACGGCCCGGACGGCACCGGCGCACCATCACCCGCCACACCTCTCGGGACACCAACATCGAGCGCGTAACTACCCGGCCCCGTCTGACGCACCTGCACCGTCGCCGACTGGCCGGGGGCCAGTGTGGACGTGGTGCCAGCCGTGACAGTCGGCGCGGGTCCGGTCAGGGCAGGGCCGGTGGGGGTGCCGTCGATGACGAGGCGGGCATCAGCACCGACGGCCACGGCCGGGGAAAGCCCGTCATCGCCGCGCTCACCCCGCCGCCCCTCAGGCACACCCAGATCGAGCCGATACACACCAGCGCCAGCCTCCACCACAGAGACCGTGGCGGGCTCGCCATACGGGACCGTCGAGACACCCCCAGCAGTGGGCTTCGG
>NZ_JBQKCS010000011.1:0-6748 GCF_052122235.1 Acidaminococcus sp. HCP3S3_H5 | reverse complement strand
CCCCCCACCTCGCGACGCTCACCGAGCCGATGCGTGCCGCCGGGATCGACTTCGCCGCGCTCGGCGGTGCGTCATGACCCGCCGCATCGTGCTCGACATCATCGTGCCCGTCATCGTCATCCTCGCGCCCGTGGTCTGCGCCGGACTGCGGATCGGGACGGAAGTGCTGCCCACCGATCAGGGACATTGACATGCCTACCACCATCACCCGACCCGGCATCTATGACGGCATCCCCGACGCCGACTACCACGCCGACCCCATCCCCGACGGCTCGCTGTCCGTTAGCCGCGCCAAGGCGCTCCTCGAAGAAGGTGGCCCGGCGAGATTCCGGCACCACGAGCTGCACGGTAGACCCCGCACAGCGGCACTCGACCTCGGTAGCGCCGTCCATGCCCTCATTCTTGGCGAGGGCAAGCGCGTGGTCGAGGTGGCCGCCGAGTCGTGGCGCACCAAGGCTGCCCGTGAGGTGCGCGACGCTGCCCACGCATCTGGACAGGTGGCACTGCTGCCCGCCGAGATGCGCCTCGCAGAGGACATGGCGGGCGTCGTATACCGCCACCCCGCCGCTGTCGAGACCCTCGCAGGCGAGCGCGAGCAGTCGATGTTTGCCCGCATTGACGGACTATGGCTACGTGGCCGGGCAGATGTCATGAATCCGGGGTGGACCGCTGACTACAAGACCGCCCGCGACGCCTCAGAGCGCGGTTTCCTGGCCGCTGCCCACCGATTCCGCTACTACCTACAGGCCGCATGGTATCGCCGCCTCCGCCGAGAGTTGACCGGCGATTTGCTGCCGTTTCGCATCGTCGCCCAGGAGAAGACGGCACCCTACCTCGTCAGCGTGTGGGAGGTTGATCCCTCCTATCTGGCGCTCGGCGAAGGTGAGATGGCGCAGGCGATCACGCTCTACCGCCAGTGTGTCGAGACCGGCAGGTGGCCCGGATACAGCCACGACATCAGGCCCCTCATCCCGCCCACATGGGCATACGACGACGACATCACAGAGGAGTGACGAGATGGACATTGACGACACGATCGCGCCGAAGAGCGACCAGCTCAACGCGGAGGACCTGCTGACCGGCCCGCGCACGTTCACCGTCGACCGAGTGCAGGTGCCCGGCGGCGAGCAGCCCGTGAACATCCACCTGCGCGAGATGCCAGGACGGCCCTACCGCCCAAGCAAAACAATGCGTCGTGTCCTCATCGCAGCGTGGGGCACGAAATCATCGGCCTACGCGGGCCGCTCGCTCACCCTGTACCGCGACCCCGACGTGCAGTTCGGCGGCGAGCGGGTCGGCGGCATCAAGATCAGCCACCTGTCTGACATCGCCCAGCCGTTGCGCCTCGCGCTGACAGAGAAGCGCGGGAAGCGGGCCGCGTACCTGGTCGAGCCGTTGCGACTCGCAAAGCCTGCGCCGACCGTGGATGTGTCAGCGATCACCGACCGCGACGAACTGCGCGCCCTGTGGCAGGACGCCGACGAGGCCACGCGTGCCGCGATCCAGAGTCGCGTCGCCGAACTGCCCGACGAGGGCCTGATCGTGCCGGAGGGCGAGTCGTGACCGGCGTCACGACCAGCATCAGTCCGTGGGGTCATATCCAGCGCACCATCGTCGGTGACACCGGAGCCGTCGAGATATGGGGGGATGAGGTGGGCGGCGGGCGCGGCGCCGTGCCGTGCGAGGTCGTCATCCACCAGTGGGGCGCCCCCGAGGTCGAGCGTCGGTATGAGGAGTGGACGCTGTGCCACGAGCGCAGATGCACATCCCACCGCTACTACGACTATCGGAGGGGTTGGGCGCGTGTGGATGCCGACCTGCGGGCGCTGGCCGCAGCATGGCTCCATCCCCGGCACAGGACCCGCATCTGGAGAGACGCGCCCGCTCATTGGATGTGGCGCTGCAATTGCGGACGAATCGGAAGGTGGCAGTCCACATTTGGCGAGGCCCTGTCGGCGTCTGAGCGTCACCGGCACGACATGGCCGACCTCTCCACCGACGACAGCCTGCGGCGCTACCTCGCCTCCACGCGACGCACCCAGGTCGCGGCATGACACCCACCCTGATCGCTCCCGGGGCGGGTGACGACCGCCGAGCCCCCGCCCCGGCAGCCTGCTCCGCCCTCCACATCCTCACCGGCGCGATGGGACTAGACGACCACCGCCAACCCATCACCCCACGACACCTGTACCGACACGGCCGCTGCACCCACTGCGGCCAGAGAGAGGACCAATCATGAGCACCAACACCATCACCATCTGCGGCAACCTGACGGACGCGCCCGAGGTCCGCTTCACTCAGGCCGGGGCCGCCGTCGCCACCATGACGGTCGCCCACAATCACCGCCGCTACGTCAAGCAGACCGGCGAATGGATCGACGGCGACACCACATTCCTGCGCTGCACCGTCTGGCGCGACATGGCCGAGCACGCCGCCGACACCCTCCGCAAGGGCATGCGGGTCATCGTGACCGGTGAGCTCCAGTCGCGCACCTACGAGGACAAGGAGGGTCAGCGCCGCACCACCTTCGAGCTGTCCGTGGACGACATCGGACCCTCGCTGCGCACCCAGACCGCCATCGTCAACCGCAGCCAACGCGGGCAGGCGACGCAGGTACCGCAGCCCCAGGATGACCCGTGGGCGAGCCAGACCGGAGAGGCACCATTCTGATGCTCACCGCCGTTGACTTTTTCTGCGCCGACGAGCAGACCGAGATTCTGACCGTTCACGGTTGGCGACTGCATGACGAGGTTGAGGTCGGTGACTTGGTCGCCAGTCTGAATGTCGAAACCGGCATCGCTGGGTTTGCCCCCGTCGAGCAGGTTCACCGATTCGACGCGACCGACGAGCGCATGCTCAGAATCCACGGGAAAGGCATCTCGGCGCTCGTTACGGCCGACCACCGGTGGCCCACCTGGGAGCGTAATAGGCGCGGCGGCAGCGCCACGATGCGGTGGCGCACAACCAGGGACCTCACGTCGGAGTCCATGGTCAAGCGCTCAGCCCCGTTCAACCTGCCGAAAGCCTCCGGTGTCCGCAACGAACTGGTGGAGTTGGTCGGATGGGCATGGACCGAGGGTAACTTCCGCGCCCATGGACGGCTACACATCTATCAGTCGCGTAGCCACAACCCGGACAACTGCCGGCGGATCACTGCGGCACTCACCGCCCTATATGGGCCCCCAGGACGCCGCACCGATGGCCGCGCCTACTGGACGGTGAGCGACTGGGGAGACCAGCGCTGCTGGAGGCTGAACCGCGCTGCCGCCGCGCCAGTTGCGGGTGCACTCGTCAACAAGGCCCCTGCTCACGAGTGGATGCTATGCCTCACACAGGCGCAACTCGACCTTCTTATCGAGGTCTCGATGCTGGCGGACGGGACTCGTCGCGTTCGTGACCTGACCCATGAGGCGACTCTGACCCAAGGTGACCCGGATCGGTGCGATGCGTTCCAGTTCGCCGCCATCCTGGCCGGGCACTCCACGTCAGTGCGCACGTGGCACCAGCGGTATCGCGGGACCGAAGTGCCAATGTGGACGGTAGCCCTCATGGGCCGCGACACCGCGAAACCCCTGCGCCAGAACCGGGTGGAGTGGGTCGACCACACGGGCGTCGTTTGGTGCCCCACAGTCGAGCACGGGACGTGGCTGTGTCGTCGCGACGGAATGGTTCACTGGACCGGCAACTGCGGGATGGGTGGCAGCTCCACCGGCCTCCGCAGCGCCGGATACGACATTAAGCTCGCCGCCAACCACTGGCAGCGAGCGATCGAAACCCACTCCGCCAACCACCCCGACACTGAGCACTTGTGCGCCGACATCTCCGCGATCGACCTGCGCTACCTGCCACGCACCGACGTTCTGTGGGCAAGCCCCATCTGCACCGAGGTATCACCGGCCGGTGGACACCGCAAACGGACGCGACAACTCGACCTGTTCGAGGAACACGGCCACGTCCCCACCGAGGCGTTCGAGCGGACCCGCGTCACATTCTGGGAGGTGATCCGCGCCGCCGAACTCTTCCGCTACCCGCTCGTCATGATCGAGAATGTCGTGGAGGCAGCCCAGTGGGAGTTGTTCGATACATGGCTGGCGGGCATGACCACCCTCGGCTACACCGCCCAGTTCGTCTCCGTCTCCGCAGCTCACATCGGCTCCGACACCAACCCGCACGCGCCGCAGTGGCGAGACCGTATGTACATCGTCTTCAACCGCAAGGGCGTGCCCGCCCCCGACGTGCGGCCGCGACCGCTGGCCTGGTGCGAGAAGTGCGGCACGGACGTGGCAGCCATGCAGTGGTGGAAGCGGCCCGGACGCCACATCGGCAAGTACGACCGCCAGTACATCTACGTCTGCCCCGAGGGCGATCACGGCAGGGTCGAGCCCTACGTCAGGCCCGCCGCATCCGCGATCGACTGGACCGACGTCGGCACGAGGATCGGCGACCGCACCCGACCGCTGGCAGCGTCCACGATGCGCCGAGTCGAGACCGGCCTGGAGATGCTGCTACGCGGCGACTTCGACCGCGACTTTGTGATGAGCGTCAACAACGGCGGGAGCTGTGGACGGCACTTCGGCCCAGCATCCCGACCACTCCCAACCCAGCTCGGCGTCGTGTCCTACCTCATGGGCGGCGCAGGTGACCAGAAGGGCACCAGCGTGCATGCACCGATGCGCACCCAGCGGGCCAGCGGCGCCGACCTCCTCGTCACGCTCCGCAGGCACGCCAAACCATCCAGCACGAGCGACCCACTGGCAACCTTCACAGGCGCTGGCTTCCACCACGGACTCGTTATCCCCTTCCGGCGCGGCTCTCGACCCTACCCCGCCGTCGCCGACCCGCTATCCACGATGGCGACACGAGACCAGCACGGCGTCCTGACGCCGGCGATCAACGTCGAGGACTGCTACTTCCGCATGCTGAAGCCACGGGAGGCAGCCAACGCCCAAGCCTTCCCGAGGCACTACATCATCCACGGCAATCAGGGTGAACAGCAGATGCAGGCCGGGAACGCCGTGGCCGTCAACGTGGCCCACTGGCTGGGTCTCTGTGGCGCACAAGCGCTGGGGGCAGCGGCATGACCACCGCCACCTACGAGTTCGAGCTGCCCCGCGCACTCATCGTGACCGCCAATGACCGCAAACACTGGGCGCGGCAGGCCAGCCTCGTGCGCAACCTCCGCCAGATGGCGGCTGTCACGCAGGGCCACGACCCGCACCAGATGCAGCGCGCCCACCTGACCGTGCACGTCGCCTACCCCGACCGCAGGCGGCGAGACGCCCACAACCTCAACCCGACCATCAAGGCGCTCGTGGATGGTCTCGTGAGCGGCTGCGGCTGGCGTCCGCACGGCTGGGTGCCGCTCCTGCCCGACGACGACGACACCCACCTCATCGGCCCCGACTGGCGACCGCAGGCCGAGCGGTGCAAACCGGGGCACGTCCGGCTGACGCTCATCTTCCAGGAGGTGGACGGATGAAACCCCCCATGCCCCGGGTCGCTGACGGCCCCGACTTTGTCGTGCGCAGAGACGACAACATCGACAGAGAGGACGAGACGCCATGCCAGTGACGAAGCGCACCCGATTCGAGGTACTGCGACGCGATGGCTACCAGTGCCGATACTGCCACCGTAAGGACAATGAACTAACCGTCGATCACGTCACCCCTACCAGCCTCGGGGGCGCAGACACCCCAGAGAACCTGGTCGCCTGCTGCATGGACTGCAACGCCGGGAAGGCCTCCAGTCACCCGGACACACCCCTCGTCGCCGACGTGAGTGAGGACGCGAAACGGTGGGCTGAGGCCCGCAAGATCGCAGCCCAGCGCGTCTCTGAACGGCGCGACAGATGGTCCAAACAGTGCCAGAAGTTTCGCAAAACGTGGCGAGTTTGGGACGAAGATTGCACGTTTCTGCCCGCCGATTGGAAGCAAAGTGTGGTGCGTTGGCTCGATAACGGAGTGCCTTACGACCGTATAGCTGAGGCGCACAGCATCGCAATCGAAGCCTACGGCGTCCCAAGTCGCACAGTCTTCCGCTACATGGCGGGCGTCATCAAGAACATCGTGAAGGAAATCGAGGCCGAAACTGCCGCGATCCTGAGAGCGGGCGACGATGGCTAGAGAGTTCGCACGCTACCTCGTCTCGACCCACCGCGACCCAGATTGGGCCACGCTGACCACCACCCAACACGACTGTTACATGGCGCTCCTGTCCAGCCCAGACCTGTCATGGGCCGGGGTTGTCCCCTACTTCCCAGCCAGGTATGCAGGCAACGCCGCCGACCTGACACCCCGCAAGGTTGCCAAAGCGTGGGACTCGCTCGCAGACGCAAACCTGCTAGTCATCGACCATTCAACCGGTGAAATCCTCGTGCGCTCATTCCTGAGGCACGACAAGGTGTTGACGAAACCCAACGTGACGAAAGCATTCTGCCGCGCCCTCGACCGCATCGCCTCGACCGCTATCCGCGACCAGATCACCGCCGAGGTGGCACGCATCTGGAGCGAGGAGGGTGACGCGCTCGCCTCCAGTTGGGACGTCATCGCTGACCTGTTGCCACACATGTCCGAGCAGATCGGGATCACGCCATGACCACAAAACCATTCCCGAAACCATTCCCCGAACCGTTCAGGAAACCATTCCCGAAACCGTTCAGCGAATCATTGCCGAAACCCTTCGGCAAACCCATCCCCAACTACCTACAAACCTACAAACCTTCAAACCGCCCGCGCAGCGCGAGTAACGC
>NZ_JBQKCS010000010.1:0-12880 GCF_052122235.1 Acidaminococcus sp. HCP3S3_H5 | reverse complement strand
ATCTCGATCCGCGCATCCACCAGCCGCTCCACACCCGAGGTCGGGTCCACCATGACGATCCGGGCACCAGCCAGACCGGCAGCAACCGCGTCCGCGACGCCGGATGTGTCGAGAACTGGGGTGGTGTGCGAGATGCCGCCACCGGCGTAGGTGCGCATCCCAATCAGGCTGGCCGTCTCCCGGAGGATCGACTGCGCTCGAGGGCGGCGCCAGTCGTTGGCGAGCGGAATGTACGCCTCGCCGCCCGTCTCCGGCTCGGCCCAGATGCGCCAGTCGCCCGCTCGCGCGATCTGCGGCAGGTGCCCGTTCGCCCGGTCGGTGTACAGCCCGCCAGAGGCGTTGATAGTTGCCCTGTTTCCGCCGCCGACCATCTCCCGGCCGTCCTTGGAGACATGGACTTTGATCGTGGCAGTGCGGGTCCGGGCTGCGTCCGCCAGGAGCCGGTTCGCGGTCGCGAGGTCGCCCCGCTCCACGGCGGCGAGAATGCTGGTGCGCACAGTGTCGGGCACGCCGTCAAGCTTGGTTTTCCACTGATTCAGGCGCGCATCGGCGGCCGACTTCTCCAACTGGACCGCGGTGCTGATGTTCTTCGGTGTCTTGAACAGCTGGTCAATGTAGGCGACTGCCGCGGCCTTGCTCCCGAGGTATTGGGTGGCGACCTTGATCATCTGGTCGCGGTACTGGCCGTGGATAGCGATGATCGACTCGATCGACTCACCCTGTTTGGTGCGTTCCTCGATGTCGCGCTGCGCATTGCTGACCATGTCCAGCATGACGCGGTTGTTCGCAATGCCAGCTTCGGTCGTCCGGTCGAACGCGCTCTTGGCCTGGGCGTGCCCGCCAGCGACCTTTTCGGCCCACTCCTTGGCGGCCTTGCTGCCGTCCAGCACGGACTGGTTGAAGCCGAGCTGTGCGTCGAGCATGGCGACGGCAGCGTTGTTGGCGGCGAACAGGCTGTTGACATACTCGTCATAGCTTCGGGTCGCGGCGTCGGTGGCGGCAGAGAGTTCCTTCTGCTGTTTCGTCAGCGCCTCGGATGTCGAGCCTGCGTCCTTGGCGGCGATCTGGGCGGACCGGACGGCGATGGGGATGTCGCCACCCATCCAGCGCACGAGGTCCTCGTTGGACAGGTTGAGCAGGTCGGTGTATCCCGTCGCCTCAGCCAGCGCCGACGCCTGCGCCCGCAGCCCCTCCGCATAGGTCGGGAACTGGCGGATGAGAGAATCGTTATCGACACCCTGCTTCTTGGCCGCCTCGGCCATGCGGGCGAACGCGGCGGCGGCCTTGTCGGCGTGGCCGGTGCCAACCATCTGGCCGAGCGCCTGATCTGCTCGCCGGAAGCCCTCTTCCAGTTCCTTGAGTGCGCCCAGATTGGCCGATGCGCCTGCAAAAAGGTTGGCCATCGGGTCAGAGCTGTTCCGCAGGTCATCCCACTTCCTCAGCTGCTCGAACGCCCCTTCGACGCTCAGTTCGATCTTCTGCCAACCCATGCTCGTCTGAGCCGCGAAGTCTTGGCGAGACATTGCGGCGGCGGCGGATTCAGTGGACAGGGCCAGCTGATCCATCAACGAAGCGGTTTGCTCAAGCGTCGGTTGGCCAACCCTGACCTTTTCAAACACCATGGAGGCGACTTCGAGCGCCACGAAGGCCAGGCCCACAGCGCCAGCGGCCCTCCCCATGGCTCCCAAGGCGCCGATGAACTTGGGCTGGGCTGCCTGCAACGCCAAGAGCGCGGTACGGAACTCGACAGCCGCCGTCGTGGCCTTCATGATCAGACCAGCGGCGAGCGCGAACCCGCCGAACGCGGCCAGCAGCTTGAGGACCGAGGCGGCCATGGTTGGATGCTCAGCAACCGCGTTGATCAGTTCGGTCAGCCACTGCACGACGCTCCGCAATGGGGCTTGGGCGTCTGTGCCCATCTTGATCAGCAGTGTCTCCCACGAGCCGCCGAGCACCTGCAAATCGCCGTTCAGGTTGTCCAGCAGGCCTGCGGCGACACGGGCCGCGTAGCCGGAGTCGTTGACGTTGTCGACCCACTGCTGGATACCCTCAGCGCCCTGCTCGTACAGCACCGACGCGTTGCGGATCGCGAACGAGCCGAAGATCGTGGACAGGGCCGCCTGCCGCTGCTCCACGGTCAGGTCGCCCAGCTTGTCCTTGAGCTGGCCGGCGAGGTTGGTGATGCCCACGAATTGGCCCTCGGCGTCGTAGGCGGAGATGCCGAGCTCGTCCATGGCGCGCTGCGCCTCTCTGGACGGCTTCGCCAGGGCCAGCAGCATCGACTTGAACCCGGTGCCCGCCTCGGCGCCGATCATGCCCGTGGAGGCGAACGCGGCGAGAGTGCCGACGGTCTCCTCGATGGAGACGCCGAATTGGGAGGCGACGACGCCGGACTGCTTGAGCGCCTGCCCCATGTCCCCGACCGAGCCCATGGCCTTACCAGCTCCTGCGGCGAGCAGGTCCGCGACATGCCCAGCGTCCTTGCCCTTCAGCTTGAACTGGACGAGGGCGGCGGATGTTGTTTCAGCGGCGTCGGCGACGCTCAGCTGGCCGGAGGCAGCGAGGTTGAGTGCGCCCCGCAAACCGCCCGACAGGATGTCAGCGGTGGACACGCCAGCCTTCGCCAGCGCCGTGATGCCGTCGGCGGCTTCGGTGGCCGAGAAAGCAGTGTCGCGCCCAGCGTCGAGCGCGGCCTTGCGCAGGCCGGCGATCTGTCCACGGGCCTCCTCGCCAGTGGCGGCAACCTCCGCCATCGACTGCTCGAACGATGCCGAGACGCGGACGGCCATCGCGACCCCGGCCATGGCGGCGGCGCCGAGGCCGATCATCGCAGTGCCAGCGCGGCGCCACCCCTCCGTCTGAGAGGCCTTCGCGGTCGCCGCGCCCAGAGTCTCCACCGACGCCTTCGCGCGACCCAGCGCCGCCGTGAATCCTTCCACAGAGGCAGCGAGAATGACCTTGACATTGCGGTCAGCCATCAGGGCCTCCCTTCGGGGTGCTCGAACGCGAACCACTTGAGGTGGTGGGTGGGGACGGGCTGGTCATGGTTGGCAGCCTCGAGGGCCTTGACGTGCTTGCTCTGCACCTGCTCCAGCACCTCGCAGGGGCGGCAGCGATACATGCCGACGCGCCACCGTGGCCGCTTGTCCGGCTCGGCGTCGTTGTCCCACAGGCCACGCTCGTAGGGGGTGCCGCAGCCGGGGCAGCACTGCTTCTCCCACGCGTCGAATGCGATCCACAGCGACCGCTCCCACGCGTCGAACTCGGGGTCACGGGTGGTGATGGTTGTGCCGTCGGGGCGGGTGGTGGTGACCGTGGTCGGCTCCCACCCGTTGAATCGGCGCAGGCTGACGCCCAAGCTGCGGGCGATCGCCAGATCAGTCCGCAACTCGGCGTCGGAGGCGACAACCTCAGCTACATAGGAAAATCCGGCAGCTCACCGAGGATCGCGTTCAGTTTCGCGTTGTGGGCCTCCAGTTCGGGAAGCTCCATGTTGTCCACGAGATGCGAGAACCGGGCCTCGTCAATGTCGGCGATCGTCTCACCGTCGAGGGTGGTGGCGTGGGTGAAGCAGCGGCGCATGAGGTTCCCGTACACGTCGGTCGCGGGGCCCTCGGTGTCGATGGTGGCGTAGAACTCCCTCGACTCGGCGGGGAGCAGCGCCCGGTAGTGGATGAGGATCGACGCCTCACGCAGAGCGGCGCGGGCCGCTTGCACAGCCTTCTCGGCCGCCTGACGCCCCGACGGCTTGGCTCCGAGCGATCCCGTCTTGGGTGCGTCGTCACCGGAGGGGCAGGCGTCCAAAGCGTTCTTGGCGGCCTCCCAGGCCTCCCACAGAGCGGGGTCCAGGCAGACAGGGGCGGTGGTGGTGCGCCGGATGCTCGACTTCACTCGGGCGTCCAGCAGCTGGGCGTACTTCGATTCAGACATGGTGGCCTCTCTGAGATGCAGCCACCCCCTACGCGCGAGGCCATGCGGTAGGGGCTGGCTGCGATTGGGGGGTTAGGACGCGATGGTGGCGAACAGCCCGGCGTTGCGTCCATCGACGGCGAGCGCGACGCGGACCTCGTACACGGCACCCTCCTCGACCCCGATAGGCACGAGATCGACGGCGGCGACGCGAGCCTTGATGACCTGAGCCTTCTGCGATGCTGCAGCCGGGGTCGTGTGCTTCAGTCCGGGCCGGTGGATCAGGTATACCACCGAGTCCTCCACGAACTTCTCCGAAATGGTCTCCGCCTGGGGGTCGCCGATCTTGATGGTGAGCGGCTCGAGGTTGCGCTCGCGATTGCCGACGCGCTTCTTCGCGACCTTGTCGCACAGGTACTGCGAGCTGGCGTAGGAGACGTCGGTGGAGATGCCGAACGACTTGATGGAGCACTCGATGGCGGTGCCCGCGTTGTACTCGGCGACGGTCGGCTTGTCGAGGTCCGCGACAGCGGGGGCGACGATAACGGCGGAGTTCTCGAGAACCTCCACGCCGTCGGGATTGAAAACAGTGAGAGACATGGGGGCTCCTTAGATGTTGGTCTTGAACTTGGGGTGTGCTGGGTTGCCGTTGGCGTCGACGGCTGGCGACTTGAGTGGCTTGTAGCGGGCCTTGTCAGAGTCCGCGAGGTTGGCGGAGATGGTGATGTGGTGTCCGGTCGCGGTGTCGCGGACACGCACGACGCTCACCCCGATTCGGGTGACAGCGGCCATGTCGGCGTCGGTCGCCTCGGCCTCCTCGGCCTCGGTCGTCTCGATCTCGACCGGTTCGGACTGGTCGGCGGCTCGGGTGGTGGTCATAGCTGGTTCCTTCTGATGCGGACGGTGAAAACGAGAGTCGCAGACATGCGGACGTCGCCAGCAGGGCCCTCGGTCACCAGTGGCCCGGATGATTCCTCGACCATCGCCGAGTCGGCACCGAACGGCTGGCACCTGTTGAGGGCGGTGCGGACGATCGTCACCGCGTCCCGGACGCCGGGGCGGGTGCGGGCCACACACACGGCGCTCACGTCGACCCTGATGTGCGCCGACGGGGCACAGATGCGGCGCTCCGACTCCAGACCGGTGTCGTAGTACAGACATACGTACCGGCCCGGTGGGGTCGCTGGCGGTTCCCCGTCATAGACGGTGAGGGCCGGGATGCGTGCCGCGAGGTCGTCGTGCAGGTTCACAGGATGTCCCCCGCGATCTGCTCAATCCGCTTCACGTAGGCGTCCTTCTTGGCTGCCAGCGCGGGCCCGAGGAACGGCTGCGGACCGTGCCGGGAGGTACCGAACTCCTGGAACACGCCGTGGCGCGCATCGGCGGCCACGACAGCGACGAGACCCTTGGCGTGGCTGACGATCGAGTTGGCGAGCGCACCGGATCGGCGCGGAGCGCGGCTCTTCGCCTCCGATGCCACCTCCCTGCCTGCGGCGGCGGTCGCCTTGATGACCTCTTGGGTGACCTTCGACGACGCCTTCCCGAGGTCGACGGCGAGCTTCGTCAACTCTGCATTCTCGGTCATGGCGTCTCGATCACCGATGCGGTGAAGCGGCGCTTGACGACGCCGAGACCGTTCTGGCGGACTGTCTCCACCGTGAACCGGGCGCCGTCGAGAGACGGGTCGCGGGGGCAGTGGTTGACGACCATGACGTGACCCTCCCTGAGCGCATCTACCCACCACGGCACCGAGCAGCGGTAGGCGCGGGACGTGACGGGCTGCTGACCCGTTGATGTCACCTGCCCGGCCATGGAGCCGGGATCGACAGCACCGACGCCGGCGTAGACCTCGGGGCCGAACATCTCCACCTCGGAGCCGTCCACGAACTCGTAGCGGCGATGGGTGTAGATGGTGACGTCGCAGTCCATCTCCGACTGGGCGTGAGCGCGGAGGGTGTCGAGGGCGTCGCGGGTGACCTCACCAAGCAGCATGACGGCCTGCCTGATAGGCGGGGTTGATGCTGAACGCCTCGGACTCCCGTCCGCGATCTGGGGCCAGCAGGTCCCAGTGCGCGGCGGTGATGCGGAACCAGCCCGTGTCGGCGGTGTCGTACCGCACCGACGTGGACGAGTCATCGACAGCGACCTGAGTTGCTGTGACGCCTCGCCCCGGCGAGGTGAGGCGGTCGGCGACCACCTCGGACACCACCAGGGCGAGGGCGTCACTGTCGAGCGCCTCGAGGGGGCCGAGGCGGTCAGCGATCATGCGTTCAACCACCGCGATCCACCGCTGAACGAGGACTGTCTCATCGCCACCGAGGCTCGCCCTGCGGGCGGCGATGCGGACGTCCTCGACGGTGGTCACTTCGACCGGCCCCGCGTGGCAGGCTTCGGCTTCGACGGGGCCGGGTCGTCGGCGGCCAGCAGATGGTCGCCGATCATCCCCTCAGCCCAGTCAGGTACCGCGTCGCCACTGCGGAGCGCCACCGGCTGACCAGAGTCAGGGTGGCGCACCACAGTGGTAGCGATGAGAGTGCTCATCACAGCACCTTCACGGCCATCGACAGGTTCGCGTTCGCGAGGACCGGCAGCGCGATCGCGTCACCGACCACCTCGGCGATCATCGGCACCGTCTGATGCCGCCACAGCCCTGCGACGAGACCCGGCATCTCCGCATCGACGAGCGAGAACTTCGGATCGGTCGCGGTCAGGGTCTGACCCCAGAACGTGGCGCCGAGCTCGGTCCCGTTGTAGTCATCGATGGCGGTCGGCTCCGGCAGGAAAAGCAGCGTGTCGTCAGGGATGACGCGCCCGCTCTTCGTGCGCCGGTCGTAGATGATGATGTCGGGCAGGCCGGCTGAGGACACGATGCCGCGAACATCCTGCTCCATCGGGCGGCGGAACGCCCCAGCAGCGGTCTGGCCCTGCATGACCTTAAGGCCGGACAGGGCGCGGAACACGCGGCGCGGCATGACGATCGCGCCGGGTTCGGTGCCGTTGCGGGTGGAGTACAGGTCCATCCACGTCTCGAGTTGGGTCAGTCCGTCCGTGGTGTCGGTCGACCAGAGGCTGTTCGCGGTGATGGTCAGGTCGGCGTCTCGACCGAAGTCATCGCTGGTCTTGTAGTTCGACTGCGTGATGGTCGCCTTGCCTGTGGCGAGCACAATGCCACGCATCCGCTCCACCGCATCAGCGATAGCCAGCACGCACCGGTCGGCAGCGCGGAAGCCTGCGTTACGGATCGAGTCGTCAGAGGCGTTCCGGTGCCGCAGCTGGGCGTACTCGCTGATGCGCTCCTTGCGAGACACAGCAGGCAACTCGATGATGACACGACCCTCGGGCGGGGTGTCGCCGATCTCGGGCTCAGCGTCGTAGGCGCGCCACTTCGCCTCATCCACGAGACCGTTCTGGCCCTTGTGGAAGCGGGCGGAGATGTCGTCCACCTCCCGGTTCGGGAGGAACTGGGCGAGCGAGCCCTTGCGGCGCTCGATGGCCGACAAGCCCTCACGGACATAGCCGGTGAGCTCGGCAGGGTCGATCAGGTCAGTCCACAGTTCAGCCATGGATCAGCCCTCCTTCACGAGGTCGAACTTCGACGCGTCGGAACCGGTTTGCGGCTCGACGTGCGCCTTGGGGAGCTTGGAGACGTTGATCGAGCCGTGCCACACGACGGGCACCGCGAGATCAGAGACCCCATCGGTAGCCTCGTCGGAGAACAGAAACCCGAGCTTCTCGCCCGAGGCACCCGTCCACGGCTCGATCGCGCCGAGGTTGGCGATGTTGAGCTCCAGGCCGGACGGGAAGAACCCCTTGGGGTAGTGCCCATCGGTCAGGCTGGTGCCCTTGGTGAACTTCGACACGTCGAGCGTGCCGGTGTGGTTGTTGACAATTGCGTGAGCCGAGGCGAGCCAGGAACGATTCCCGCCCGAGAACGACTCAACCTTCATGCGAGGCATGGTCACTCCTTCTTCTGATGTAGTTGCCGGTAGGCGTCGCGGCCCGCTTGAACGGTGCCGCCCTTGTTGGAATCGCCCCCACCTCGCCCGATGGACGGGTCCGGCTTGGGGCCGCGGGGCTTCGCGCCGTCGCTGCCGGTATGGTCGGCGGGTGCCAGCCGTGCCGCGAGGGCATTTAGCTGGTCTTCGCTGGTCGTCGCGACCAGAAGTTTGATGTCGTCCTCGGCGGTGATGCCGTGGGAGCGGGCCGCCCGTTCGACGGCCAGCTCGTGCTGCATGTGCTGCATCTGCGCCGCAACGTCCTCGACCGTCACCTTGGTTGGGTCGGGGGTCTCCGCGCCGGCGATCGCTGCCAGGCCGCGTTTCAGTTCCGACATCTGCTGCTCGAGCGCCTTGCGTCCGTCGCGTTCCCTCTGGAGGGCGCGGAGGCCGCTGTCGCCGAGCTTCTCGTCGGCCTTGTCGGCCTTGTCGTCATCCTTGGGCGCCTCGGGGGCCTTGCTGCCGTCGGAGGGTTCCTTGGGGGCCTCTGGGGCGCTGTTGTTGTCGGCCAGCATCGTGAAGCCGCCGAACAGGGCGCGGTGAGTGTCGATGATCTGTCGCAGATCGTCGGGCGTGTGGTGCGGCATCGTGCCACCTCTCTGGGGTTGGGTGCGCTGACTCGCTCAGCGCATGTACTTGTGTTTCCGCAGTAGCTGGATCGCCATGTCCTGGTCGTCGCCCGCCTTGGCGTAGATCGCTTTCGGGGTCCAGCGCTCCATCCTGCGAGCGCCGTACATGGTGCGGGCGCCGTTGGCTCGCAGCACCGACTTCTTTTCGCCGTCCTTGGTGATGCGGACAGCCGGCTTGGCGTTGATGACTTGGTTGATGTCAGCGCCGTCCTCGATCGCCCGAAGCTGGTCTCGGGTGAGGTCCTTGATGTCGGACACGTCCAGCGGAGGCACTGAGGGTTTATCCCGGTCACTGACAGCCACCAGGCGTCCATCGCAGCCGGGGTGCCGCGTGAACGACCTCGTGCCAGGCTTGAACAGCTTCCCGACGAGCACCGCGCACCGCTGGCACATCGGGGCGGGGTCCACGAACATCAGCGACGTGCGAGCCCTCCCAGTCGCCCCGACCATGGCGGCGTTACGGCCGGCTTCCGACACAGCCCAGTGGGCCATCGTCTGCGCCACCCTGCCGCCAGCGGCCAGCTTCTGAGTGGCAGTGCCCGGCGTCGCCCTGGCTGTGATGACAGCCGGATACAGGAGGGCGGGGATTGTGAGAACTGCCCCTGACGTTGGGTGCTCCGCCCATCCGCCGAAACCAGCCGGGTCGACCTCCGCCAACGCCTTCTCTGGGTATCCGGAGCGGTACAGGTCGTCGTCCACGCTGGCAGCGCCAGCAGCAGCGGCACCGATCTGCGCGGCCACCACCAATCGAGACAGAGGCGTCAGCTTCAACTGCCATTGAGCAGCCCAGTCGCCGCTCGCGCGGATCGTGCGCCACTCGCGGCCCACCATCGTGGCAGCGGCCCGCGAACGGGCCAGCATCGCCTTCTCAGGCGACTGTGGTGACATCGCCCGGAGCCGCCATCAGCGCCTGCACCAGCGGGTCGGCATCCTGCTCGCGGAAGTAGGCCCGCTCCCGTTGCTTGCGCCCCTCGTCCCATCCCAGTTCGTCCCACACGCCCTCGCGAGAGAGGATCGGCACGCCGCCAGCCATCTTCGTGAGGGCGTCGGCTCGCTGTGAGTAGGTGGGGGTCGCGGGATCGTGCCACAGCGCCCTGATCTCGTTGCCGGGGAGCCATTCGCCGGTGCGGAGGCGTTCCCGCAGGCCCATCACCCACGCCCACGAGTCACCGTCGTACACGTTCATGCGCTCGACGTTGCGGATTAGACGGGCCTCATCGGCGCGGATCGCGCCCTCCGACGCAGGATTGACGGTGTCTTGACCGAGGTAGCGGGTCGGGAGCCCCAACATCCCGCCACACCAGCGCAGCATCGCGTTCACGGCGTCGGTAAAGTTCGACAGTTGCGCCGCGTCCCACGACCCGAACTTGGCGTCCTTGTTCGACGTGACCTTGAGGATGGTCATGTATGCCTCCCACGTCGCCATGGGTTTACCCGTCTTGGGGTTGATGAAGTCTTCCTTCTTGACGCCAGCGGCCCACCGGTGGGGCCACGCCAACGCCTCAGCGCCGATCTGCGTGTTCGTGATGATGCGGGCGATCGCGTCCGTCATCGGGATCACGTCCGCCATCTCTGACACGCCAGTCCAGCGGCCCGTGCGGGGCCGGTTCAGGAACATCACGACCGGCACTCGGCCAAGCCCGTGCTCGTCAGGGTCGAACTCGTCGGCCCAGTCGTGGCCGTCGCGGATCAGATAGCGGCTCTTGTTGGGCAGGTACAGGGTGGCGCGCTGCCGGTCATCGTCGCCGGTGTAGGTGCGCAGCGCGGCAGTCATGCGCCGACGGGGATCGATCTCGACCGAGAACGCCTCAGGCGACTCCACGGTGATGAGCGGCTGATCGGGTTCTTCAGGGTTTGTGGACACGACCGCGAAGCCGCGCCCGAAAGTTCGGCAGTCCTTGTGCAGCAGCGATGACTGGGAGGGCAAGTTGTTGTACTCCCACGCCTCCTGCAAGCCGCGGTCGATCTTGTCGGAACCCGACCGCTGGAAGGCGCGCAACTGCTGGCGGCGCTCCGGCTCATCCACAGCCATGCGTGGCACGTTGATCGCGACCTCGAACATCCTCAGTTCGGGCGGCACGGCGAGACCGATCACGTCGATCTTCTGCAGGCCCTCGTAGTACATGTCGAGGTGCTTGTAGTCGCGCTTGATCTTCGGGGTCTTGCGGTGGAGGCGGTTCAGGACATCAATGTCACCCATGCCCACCTCCATTCATCGTCTAGGCGAAGCACCACACGGCGCTGTTCTGTGAGTCGTCATCGGTCCAGTCGGTGGCCAGCACAGCCCGTCTCGCCGCGTACGCGAGGGCGTCTGCCACTACGACGTCGATCTTGCGGGGGCTGTTCGGGTATTCCTTGCGGATCAGCCGGTACTGGCCGCGCCGCTTCACGAACGCGTTGCCGTAGTGCCGCAGCGCGTCCGGGTCGCTGCTCTGTTTCGTGGTGCCGTTCACGATGTCGGTGTGGAGCGTGTCCAGCGCCGGCCCCATCAGGGTGTCCGACGTCGTGGGGAATTCGACCACCACGTCCTCGCCGAACTCGTGCGCCAGGTCTGAGATGTCGCTGCGCCACTCGTGTGGGTCGTAGTGGCCTCGGATCACGCGATAGCGCTTGTGCGCCTCACGGATACGCTCCAGCACCTCAGTGCGCGGCACCTGCCATCCGATGCCGTCGACACCCTCGGGTTTCTCCCACAGTCCGATCGTCCACCGGTAGCCGTCTGACATCCGGCAGCCGCGGAGGATGGTCGAGTCGGAGTTCAGCGACCCGTCGAACCCGAGCGTGATCGCTGTGCCATCGGCAGGTTCGGGGCCGTCCATCTGGGCGTCCTCCACAGCCCTGAGCGCGATCCACGCATCCGAGGACGCCATGGCGCGGTTCAGGTAGTAGCGGGCACCCTCAGCCTCGTCACGGCACTCGGTTGGGTCCAGCATCGTCCGATAGGCAAGTTCAGGGGTCATCCACCCCGACACGGGGTCCATCGCCGCGCCGTACACGTAACGCAGCTGCGCCAGCGTGTGCTCGCGGTCCTCATAGATGCGGATCGGTCCCTTCGCCTCGCGATGGTGCACCAGCCATCCGGGGCCTAGTTGCTCGGCCTTCCAACGCTTGTAGATCGTCTCCCAGACGCTCTCCTCGCCGTAACGGAATGCGGTCGTTGTCAGCAGCGCCCACGGTTCGTCACGCGACCTCTTCGGTAAGTTACGCATCGTCGTGGCGTACATGTTCCGCAGCTCCGGGAGCACGTACAGGTGCACCTCATCCGGCACGAGGAACGTTTCCTTGCCGCCGTCCTTCGACGCGGCACCAGACGAACTCGAGCGGCACTCCCCACCGTTCGGCAGATAGATGTTAGTCGCTGAGCGGTAGTCGCGGATGCCCTTCACGCCGTCGTAGATGTCTGGGTGGTTGTCGTGTCCCCAGTCACCCATCACGAAAGCAATGTTTTGGAACGTGTTGCCCGACTGCTTCTCCTCGGTCGCGAGGCAGCGGACGAACGGGGAGCGGATCGGGCGTCCCACCGGCTGCCCGCTCGCATCCCAGCCGTCAAAACGCACCGGGGCCAGAGCCTCCGCCACGCCAATCAGGCCCGCGACCTCCGACTTCGCCCGACCCTTCGGCATTGACAGCACGCCACGAGAGATCAACCGACGCCCCGACGCCGGTTCGAGCTCGTAGGCGTCCACGATGAAGTCAAACATCTCGTCATCGAACGTCAACGGCTGCCCCTCCACCGGCCCAGGGCCATGGCAGGCATACGCCTCGAGCCAGTCGATGACGGCATAGCCGAGAGAGCACTTCTGCCCCTCGAACAGGGGGCGGAACATCAGCCTGCGCGCCGCTTCCGCGCCCGGTCAAGGCTCGACACCTTGCCTGCGGATGCGACCGACTCCACAGACTTCTGATAGGCACCCCTCGGACCCCGATACTGGGGCCGTCGACCCTCCACGTCCGGCAACCGCAGCGCCGCCAGCAGCTGCTTGAGGACCGTGGCCGTCGCGTTCGCCTCACGCAGCGCCGAGTTCACGACCAAGCTGGACACTCCGTTACCGTCCGTCTCAATCGACAGCAGCACGTCATGCTTGCCACGGATCGCCGCATCCAGAGAATCGAGCCGATCCTTTGCCCGGCACGCCTCCTCCAGTTGCACCAACTGCTCCGGCGTCAGCTCGAACACGTCCGCCACGCCACGCCACAAAGCACGCCCACCATCCGCCAACGAGGCTGGACACGGGGCCGGGATATGGGGCTCGTCAGACATGCTCAACACCTCCAGCGTCGCGCCGATATGCATCTGGTGGTATCGCACCACCAGAGAGAATGGTTTTCAGGCCCTGTAGACTGCGA
>NZ_JBQKCS010000009.1:0-29130 GCF_052122235.1 Acidaminococcus sp. HCP3S3_H5 | reverse complement strand
TAAGCCCTTATACGCCGAAAGTACTCGACTGGAAACGGTCCGGGAGGATAGGGAGCTGCCGGTTAGGAAAATTCCGCATCTGATGGATGCGGAATTTTTTTGTGTCAGCGGCGGATGAATACCAGATGTGGGGGCATCTGCTTTTGAATTTGCGGCCCTTTGGGCGGCCGGGACGGGCTTGCCTGCGGTGAGCCCCTACATCGTTGGGGTCATTGATTTCAAAGGAGAAACCGGGAAGAACATGGTACAATAGAAACAAAAACAACAGGGGATGAAAATATGGGAAGAATGCTGATCGGCCTGGGGCTGCTGCTGGTGGTTGCCGGCCTTGTCATGGAATTCGGGTCCAATCTGTTCCCCCTGGGCCATCTGCCCGGGGATATTCATATTACCGGCAGGCACGGGAGTTTCTATTTCCCGGTGGTCACCTGCATTGTGGTCAGTGTGGTGCTGAATGTGCTGCTGAGGTTGTTTCATTGAAACGGGAGTGTTGTACAGAATGTGCAACACTCCCTTTTCATATATTTTCTCTTATTTTTTCCCTGGTCCAAGTGTCCACTGCCTGTTTCAGTTCCTTCAGCCAGGAGGAGAACTGGACGGCTTTTTCCGGGTAGGTGAACTGGAGGTCATATTCCAGGGGCAGCCAGGTGTCCCGGTCTGATTCGTTGTGGCTGATCACCGCTTCCAGTTTGTCCAGGGCCTTGTACAGTTTGGCTTCCTGGGTTTCCTGGGCTTCCATTTCCTCCAAGAGGGCCTGCCATTCCTGCCGGTTTCCTTCCGGAAAGGCGGCCAGCCATCTGTCCCAGCAGTCCTGTTCTGCCGCCCGGTCCCGGTCCCCTTTGGCAAAGGTGGGGATGTCCCCGGTAAAGGCTTCCCCCAGGTCGTGGATCAGGCACATCCGGATCACCCGGTCCAGATCCAGCTCCCGGAATTCCGGCTCATGGGACAGCAGGAGGGCCATGAGAGCCATCCGCCAGGAATGGTCCGCCACGCTTTCCTGCCGGCCGGGAGCCGTCCAGCAGTGGCGGGTGGCGGTTTTCAGCCGGCCGGCCCGGGTGAGGATCGCAAGAAACGTTTCAGGGGACATGGAGAACCATCCTTTCTTGGTGCAGAGATGGAACCATTATAGAGCGGAACGGGTAGCAGGGTCAAATGGAAAAGGGGGTGCTGCACGTTCTGTGCAGCACCCCCTTTTTCTCAAGGCACCAGGGTCGGTGCGGCGTAGACTCTGGCCAGGAGTTCCTGGTTCAGGGCGTAGAGCCCTTTGGGGTCGCTGCCGAAAAGTTCGAATTTCTTGATCAGGTCGCTGACGTTCTTTTCTTCTTCTCCCTGTTCCTTCACGAACCAGTCGAAGAACTGCATGGTCCGGTAATCCTTGGCTTTGTCGGCGGCTGCGTAGATCTTGTTGATGCAGCCGGTGATGAACTGTTCGTGTTTCAGGGCGGCTTTCAGGGCGTCGTCCAGTTTCTTGTAGGTCATGTCCGGTTTGTCGATGGTGCCGAAGACCACCGGGGCGTCGTTGTTCTGCAGGTAGGTCCGCATGAGCATGGCATGGTCCCGTTCTTCCTGGGCCTGGATGTCGAACCAGTGGGCGAAGCCGTCCAGCCCCTTTTCCTGATAATAGTTGGCAAAATCCAGATACAGATAGGCAGAATAAAATTCCTTGGTGACCTGTTCGTTGATCAGGTCTCTGACTTTGTTGTCCAACATGGATAAAACCTCCCTTTCATTGCCTTCCATTATAGCAGGTTTGGATGGGGGCGGCGAAAAAACTTGACAGGGTTTCCCGGGTTGGGTATGCTAACCTTGTATGAACAAAGGAGGAAATCCCATGCATTTTGAATACTGTCCCACCTGCGGCTCCCGTCTCCAGCCCAAACCGGCCGGGGATGAAGGACTGGTCCCTTTCTGTCCGGTCTGCCAGCGGTACTGGTTCGATTTTTTCTACAGCTGCATCATCATCCTGCTCTGCAATGAATACGACGAAGTGGTCCTGTGCAAACAGCCCCACCTGTCCCAGAAATATGAAAGCATCACCTCCGGCTTCATTATGCCGGGAGAAACGGCGGAAGAGACCGCCCACCGGGAAGTGAAGGAGGAACTGGGGCTGACCCTGGAAAAAATGATTCCGGAAGGGACCTACTGGTTCAGCAAGGGCCAGATGCTCATGCACGGGTATCTGGGCTTTGTCCGGAAACAGCCCTTCCACCTGTCCCAGGAAGTCACCTCCGCCCACTGGGTGCCCATCCTGGACCTGCCTCAAACCGCCTATCCGGAAACCCCGGAAAATGTCATCTATCCGCTGTGGCGGAAGCTGCTGGCCCTGAAAGGAATGGCGGAACCGGGACTGGAACGGCCATAACCGAATATTAAAAGTAAAATTATAATCAAAGTTCGAAACAACATAAAATATGTATACAGTATTTTCATAGCGAAAACATGGATTTTCCATAGAAATTTGCTTATAATGAAACTATACTTTTTCCCATAAGTATTGTGTCATGCTCTCTTTATTGTACTGGAAAAAGCGAATTTCTAGGAAAGGATGTTGTTACTATGAATGGGACCCAGGAAAAGACGAAGAAAAGCCTTATGGACCGTTTCCTGAACGTCATCGAACGGGCCGGCAACAAACTGCCGGATCCGGTGTCTCTGTTTGTACTGCTGGCCATTGTGGTCATTGTGCTGTCTGCCGTATTGGGGGCGGCAGGGGTATCGGCCACCCATCCCGGCACTGGGAAGGTCATCAAGATCGTGAACCTGCTGTCGGTGGACGGCTTCCGGATGATTTGGAGTAAGGCGGTTTCCAACTTTGCCAACTTCGCTCCGCTGGCCATGGTGCTGGTGTGTGTCATCGGCTCCGGGGTGGCTGAGAAAAGCGGCTTCCTGGCGGCTTTCATGCAGAAAATGCTGGGGGATGCGGCACCGGCTGTGGTCACCTTTGTGATCATCTTCATCGGCATCAACGGCAACGTGGCCGGGGATGCGGCCTTTGTGGTGCTGCCTCCGGTGGCCGGGGTGATCTTCCTGAGCATGGGCCGGCATCCGCTGTTGGGGGTGTTCTGCGGGTTCGCCAGTGTGGCGGCCGGGTTCTGCGCCAATGTAATGCTGGGGATGAGTGATTCCCTGGCCTACGGGTTTACGGAAGCGGCGGCCAAGATGATCGACCCGTCCTACCAGCAGTCCCCTGCCATCAACTATTATTTCCTGTTTGTTTCCTGCTTCCTGCTGGCCCTGGTGGGGACCTTCGTCACGGAAAAGATCATGGCCCCCCGGTTTGCCGGCACGGATCTGACCCAGTATGAACTGGATGAATCCATTGCGGAAATGACGGACCGGAAAAAGAAGGCCGTGAACAAGGCCCTGTTGGCCGGGCTCATTACCCTTGTTGTGATCGGGCTCATGTGCGTGGGAGCGGATCCTCTCCTGGGTGATCCCAAGACCCATTCCATCATGAACCCCAAATCTCCCTTTATGACCGGCATCATCCTGATGGTGACCCTGGTGCTGTTTGTGCCCGGGGTGGTCTACGGGGTTGCTTCCGGCAAGTACAAAAACGACAAGGACATGTGGGCGGATATTTCCCAGGCTTTCAAGGACATTTCCTCCTACATTGTGCTGTGCTTCTTCTGTGCCCAGTTCACCAGCTACTTTGCCTGGTCCAACATCGGTGTGGTGCTGGCCATCAAAGGGGCAGAAGGACTGAAGGCGGCCAATATCACCGGCCTGCCCCTGATCTACGGGCTGATCGTGGTTTCCTGCATCATCAACATGTTCATCGGTTCCGCTTCCGCCAAATGGGCCATCCTGGCGCCGGTGATGGTGCCCATGATGATGCTCATGGGGTACGACCCGGCCCTGACCCAGGTGGCCTACCGGATCGGGGATTCCCTGACCAACCCTCTGTCCCCGCTGTTCTCCTATTTCCCGCTGATTTTGGGGTTTGCCCGGAAGTATGAAAAGGACATCGGCATGGGGACCATCATTGCCAACATGATTCCTTATTCCTTTGCATTCGCCATTGCCTGGGGCCTGCTTCTGGCAGCCTGGGTGCTGTTCAACCTGCCCCTGGGCCCTGGCGGGGGGATTTATCTGTAAAGGCGGTCAATGGTCAATTGTCAATGGCTGATGGAGGGAACCTGCCACGGCAGGTTCCTGGAAAGGAAACGCAGCCGTTGGCTGCTAACCCACCACCAGCCTTGCGGCTGGTCCCCCGCCCTTGAAAAGGGCGGATATACGCTCGGGCCTCTGGTCCTTGCCTGGAGCACAAGAGCGTAAGGCCGGTGTGCTATCTATCCGCCCCTTGGAAGAACGGGGGTGCATTGCCCTTGAAAAGGGCGGATATACGCCCGGGCCTCTGGTCCTTGCCTGGAGCACAAGAGCGCAAGCCCAATGTGCCATATATCTGCCTTAGCAAGGACGGGGGACCATTGCCCTTGAAAAGGGCGGATATACGCCCGGGCCTCTGGCTCTTGCCTGGAGCACAGGAGCGCAAGCCCAACGTGCCATGTATCCGCCCTTTGCAAGGGCGGGGGACCGTTGCGCTTGCGCAATGGTGGTGGGTTAGCCGCGGCCGCGGCGTCTTTGTTTAGAAGAACCCACATCTGCGGGTTCTTGCCATCGGCCGTTGACCGTTTACAGCTGACCGCTGACAAGGGTCTGCTGCTTTCTGCAGCAGACCCTCTTGTGGAAAGGACAAACGCTTATGGGTTTACTGAAAGATACGGAAAAGGAAATCGACTTTACCATTACGGTCCATGGGGTTTCGGCCCATGGATCCACGCCCCATCTGGGGAAGGATGCCATTGTGGCGGCTTCAGCGGTGATCCAGGCGGCCCAGACCCTGGTGAGCCGGGTGAACAATCCCCTGCGGCCTCTGGTCCTGGGTTTTGAAAGCGTCAAGGCCGGGAAACAGTTCAACATCGTCTGCGACAAGGTGCAGCTGACCGGCTGCCTCCGGGCCTATGACGACGAACTGCTCATGGACATGGTGGACAAACTGAAGAACCTGGTCCGGCGCACGGCAGAAACCTTTGACTGCCGCAGCGAACTGACTCTGCTGCCGGAAGGAGGCGCCTGCTGATGGATGTGAAAGCCTTGGCGGCCGGCGAAAAAGACTATATCCTGGCACAACGGCACTGGCTCCATGCCCATCCGGAACTGGGCCGGGAAGAAAAGGAAACCACCGCCCACATTGCCGCGGAACTGGAAAAAATGGGGATCCCGGTCCAGACCTTCCCGGATATCACCGGGTGCATCGGCACCATCCAGGGAGCCAAAGGCCCGGGGAAGACCCTGATGCTCCGGGCGGATATCGACGCCTTGCCCATCCAGGAAGCGGACCTGACCAAACCCTATGCCTCCCAGCATCCCGGGGTCATGCACGCCTGTGGCCACGACTGCCATACGGCCATGCTCCTGGGAGCAGCAAAAATCCTCAGCGCCCATCGGGATGCTTTTCCGGGCCAGGTGAAGCTGCTGTTCCAGATGGGGGAAGAAATCGGTACCGAATCCCGCCATTACGTGGAGAAAGGCTGTCTGGATCAGGTGGATGCCATTTTCGGCATGCACATCTGGGCCTTGCTGGACGCCGGTACCGCCAATCTGGAAGACGGGGAGCGGATGGCCTGCAGCGACCGGTTCACCATTACTCTTACCGGGAAACCGGCCCCTTCTGACGCCCCGGAACAGGGGGCGGATCCCCTGGCAGCGTCTGCCTCCGTAGTCATGGGGCTCCAGCAGCTGGTGAGCCGGCAGAACGACCCGGAAAACACCTTTGTGCTTACGGTGGGTATGATGAACAGCGAGGGGGAGAAGGGCCAGCTGGCCCGTTCTGTCCAGCTGGTGGGTACCACCCGGACCTTCAACAAAGAATTCCGGAAGACCCTGCCCCAGAAAATCGAAAAAGTGGCCCGGGCCTTTGGAGAAGGGCTGGGCTGCCAGGTGGACTGCACCTATTTCTTCGGTCCTGCCCCTCTCATCAACGAGCACAAAGACCTGAACGATTGCGGCCGGAAAGCCGTGGCCCGGATCATGGGAGAAAAAGCCCTGGTGCCCATGGAAAAACAGATGGGTGCGGAAGATTTTTCCGTGTTCATGGAAAAAGTACCCGGCGTGTTTATGTTCCTGGGAGCCCGGAACAAAGAAAAAGGCATCTGCTGCGTCCATCATCATCCCGCCTTCGAAGTGGACGAAGACGTGCTGCCTAACGGGACGGGGATAGAGGTCCAGTTTGCGCTGGAGTATTTGAATGGGTGAGGGTGCTGCTGCTTTGCAGCAACCCCTTTTAGTCGGAAGTCTGGAGTCGGGAGTCGGAAGCCTCAGGAAAGGATCCGCCTGGTTGGACGGATCCTTTTGATTATATAGAACCAGACTTGAAATCGATTTGGGATATCATTTCATCCAAAGGTTCTACACATTCAAAAATTTGCCTGCAAATTTATCATCGGGCTCCAGACTTCAGACTCCAGACTTGAGCCGCTGTGCGGCTCTACAGCCAGGGTGTGCTGCACGCAATGTGCAACACCCCCTTATTCGTGGTATAATATACTTTCCTAAAGTGGTTTAACGGCACAAATACAGGCAAGGAGGGTTCCATGAACAGATTAGATCCCATTGGCGTCATTGATTCCGGGGTGGGCGGATTGACCGTCCTGAAATGGCTCCAGCAGAAAATGCCCCATGAACGGTTCATTTTTATCGGGGATACCGCCCGGACTCCCTATGGGAACCGGCCCCGGGAAGAAATCCAGCAGTTCGTCAGCGAAATGACCGCCTGGCTGAACCGGCGGAACATCAAACAGCTGGTGGTGGCCTGCAACACCATTACGGTGCTGGGCACCGACGGTATCAAAAACGGGTACGATTTTTCCGTGATCGGCATGAAAAAAGGCGCCCATATGGTGGAAGGGGTCACAAAGAACAAACGGGTGGGCTTTCTGGCCACCGATTTCACCGTGGCTTCCGGGGCCCATAAAAAGGAAATCCAGGAAATGGATCCGGAAATCCAGGTGTTCGGCCAGGGGTGCCCCAAATTCGTTCCCCTTATCGAAGGAGAAAAATTCGGCAGCCCGGAACTGGCGGCGGCCATCAAGGAATATACGGACAAGCTGAAGGAACATAAGGTGGATACGGTGATGCTGTCCTGCACCCATTATCCTTTTGTGGAAAAGGAAATCCGGGAAGCCTTTGGACCCGGGGTCACCATCCTGGATCCGGCGGAACGGACGGTACAGGCCGCCATGGAAGACCTGAAAGCCCACCATCTGGACCGGGAAGTGGGCCTGGGCCGGGCAGAAGTATGTTTCACCGCCGACCTGGAAAGAGGCAAGCGTCTGGCGGCCCGGATGCTGGATATGAACCAGTGTGATTTCCGACTGATCCAGTTGTAAAAACGGTCAATGGTCAATGGCTGTTGCCTGTGCAACAGCCTCTTGAACAATCCCCGGGGATATGATATAATTTCCCTGTTCAATGCTACTGTAGCTCAGCTGGTAGAGCATCTCATTCGTAATGAGAGGGTCGTAGGTTCGAATCCTATCAGTAGCTCCATAGACCAGACCGGCCCGTCACTTTGGTGGCGGGCTTTTTTTGTGTTTGACATCTTTTTCTCTTTTCGTCATAATTACAATTAATGAATTCCGGAGGTGATTTCTGCCATGGGTTATGCTTTTGCCACTGTATTCCTGTTCTGTTTTTCCCTGCTGCCTCCGGCTTATCTCCGGTACTATCCCTTCCGGTCCGTGGCCGGTCCCCACCGGCGGAAGGTGCTGCTCCTGGGACATCTGTGGATCTTTTTCCTGGAATTCCTGCTCCTGGCGGCTCTTTTCAGCCGGGGAGCGCTGAAGCTGGAAAGCGGCATGTTCCAGTTCCTGTACCTGTTCTGCTATCTGCCCCATTTGCTGCTCCTGGTGTTCACCATCCGGCCGTTCTGGTTCCGGCATCTGTTTGTGCTGGGGCTCCAGGCCATTTATATGATCTTTGTCCATACCCTGTCCCTGGAAGCCTTCAAACTGTTCCTGCCCGATTCCTGGCACATTGGCCGGGTACTGCCTTATTTCATCATCTATCTGGTCCTGTTCCTTCTGGGGATGCCCCTGGCCCTGAAGATCATCGGGCGGCTGTTCACCCCGGAACAGCTCACGTCTCCCCGGTCCGCCTTCTGGCCTTACCTGGGGCCTGTGCCTCTGCTGCTGTGCTACTACCATGCCAATCAGGGGTATTTCATCCTGACCCCCCAGGATCTGTTCCAGCCGGGACTCCAGATCTATACTCTGATCACCCTGGGGATGCTGGTGCTGGTGGCTTTGTTCCTGGTCCTGACCATCCGGGGCGGGCTGGAGCAGGTGCAGAAAATGTTCCATCTGAAGGAACAGAATCTCCAGCTCCAGGGACGGCTCAATGACATCAACAGTTACGCCGTTTCCCTGCGGAAAGAACAGCAGGAACTGGCCATTCTCCGCCATGACAGCCGGCATCAGCTGCGGATGCTGGCGGAACTGGCGGAAAACGGGGAATTTGAAGAAGCGGAAAAACACCTGCTGAAGCTGCGGAAAGAGGTGGCGGACAAGTGACTCCCATCCTGGAAACCACGGCTGTGTCCCTGGTCTACATCCTGGTGCTCCAGCCCTTCTATCTGCTGGAGATTCTGCCCTTCTGGGGATTTCTGGAGGAAGAAAAGAAAAAGCCCTTCTGCCGGGCCTGGGTGGTCCTGGCGGTGGCGGAAACGGCCCTGACAGTGGGGCTGGTCCGGTCCGGACTGTTCCCTTCTGTCTCTGCCGCCTACTGGGCCATAGGGTACCTTATATGGATCCCCCAGTTCCTGCTGTGCTTCTGGGTCACCCGGAAGTACTGGGTGGGCCATCTGTTCATCCTTTCCTTCCGGATCCTGTTTTCCAGCTGTTTTTATACCTTTCTCCGTCACTTTTTCCTGTATTTCTGGCCGGCAAGTGAATTTGCTTCCATGTATTTCTGCCAGATTCTGTTCTATGGGGGAGAATGCCTGATCGCCTTCCCCGTCCTTCTCCGGTTCTTTACCCGCACCTTCAGCCATTTCCAGGAAGCGGTCACCCGCCGGTTCTGGCGGAGCACCACCATCATCCCCATGCTGCTGGCGGTGGATACTCTGTATGTGAGTGTGTATGATTCCCAGGAACGGTATTTCGATCTGATGGGTGCCCGGATCCTGCTGCTGATCGTAGTGCTCCTGATGATGTCTGCCATCCGCCGGGGCCAGCAGGAAGTGTATGATGAGATCAGCGCTTACGAGGAAAAGTACCAGCTCCAGCAGCAGGTGGTGTCCGCAGCCAACTATGTAAAGATGTCAAAAGAATCCCGGCAGCGGCTGGAAGCCATCTACCGGGAAAAACGGGATCATATCGACCAGCTGCTGGATCTGGTCCGGCAAAAGGACCGGGTGGGGGTGCTGACTTATATCGAAGAACTGGGAGAAGAATTCAACAGCACCAAGCTGCCCCAGTACTGCCAGAATCCCCTGATCAATGCGGCCCTTACGGTGTATCTGTCCCGGGCCCGGGAAGAAGGGATTCCCATCACCGTGTCCGTGGACCTGCCCCAGGACCTTACCTGCAGCGGGGATCTGTCCATTGTGCTGTCCAACCTGGTGGAAAACGCCCTGATCGCCAGCAGGAAGCAGCCGGAAGACCGGCGGAACATCACCGTACTGGCCCGGCGTCAGGGGGAACTGCTAAACATTTTGGTGAAGAACCTGTTCGATGCCCCGGTGGCCCTGGACGAAGAGGGCCTGCCGGTGACCAAAGTAAAAGGCCACGGCATCGGCATGAAATCCCTGGCCCGGTTCCGGGACAAATACAGAGCCAGTGTCCTCTGTCAGCAAAAAGAAGGCTGGTTCCTCACCTATCTCCAGGTGGATATGGGAGCGAAGGGAGTGGGGGATTAGGGGGCTGCGACTCAAAGCCCGCGACCCGCGACCAAAGGGGCTGTGAAGAAATGAAAATCTCATTTCTTCACAGCCCCTTTTTCACTTCGTCCCAAACATATACTGGAAATACTGCTCCTGGAACTCCCGGTACTTCCGCTTTCCCAGGGGAATCTGATGGCCCTGGATCTCTACGTAATCGGTTTTGATCAGGTGGATGGCGCCCAGGTTCACCAGATAGCCTTTGTTGGGGGATACGAACTGACCAGGGGCGATTTTGTCCAGATCCGCCTTCATGTCCTGGCCGGATTTCCGGGTTTCCAGGGTACTGCCGTCAGCCAGGTATACCTCCAGCACATGGCCGTGACTTTCCAGGAACAGGATCTGGGCGATTTCTTCCACCCGGACGCCTCCGCCCACCAGCCGGAAGATCACCTTGGCGCTGTTTCGCTGGCGGATGTAGGCAATGGCCCGGTCCATGGCCTTGGCGAACTGGGCCTGGGTAAAGGGCTTCAGGAGATAATCCGTGGCTTTCACCTCAAAAGCTTCCACGGCAAATTCGTCGCTGGTGGTGAGAAAAATGATTTCCGCCCGGCTGTGGTGGTCCCGGAGCTCCCGGGCCACATCGGTGCCCAAAATCCCGGGCATGCACACATCCAGCAGCACAATATCGAACAGGGCCCCCTTGTCCACCGCTTCCACAAAGGCAAAAGCGTTTTCAAAGGTCTGGCAGCTCATATTTTCTTTGCGGTTCTGGAAGTATTTCTCTGCAGCTTCCCGGATCTTCTGGATCTGGTCCTGCTGATCATCACAAATGGCAATATGCAGCATGCTGTTCACTTCCTTTCTATGGGTCTGTATCGATCTACTCATCTCTATTATACCCAGTCCGGACAGTCCTGGAAAATCTCCGCCCTGAAAGGGCGGTTTTTTTGCATGAAAAGAAGATTAAAATGTCTTTGAATCAAGAACAAAGAAAAAGAAAAATCAGAAAAATATTTTCAGGACAAAAAATGACCCTTTCGTGATTTTCGAAAAAAAAGTTTTGAAATCCATGATATGCTTTAGCAGAACAAAGAGAAAGAAGTTCCGGACGCGGAGCTTCTTTCTCCAGGCAATACACCGGATTCCTGTATAAAGTTCCAAGTAACTCAAATGAGAACGATTCAAGAAAACTGAAGAGTGAAGTAAATTGTATTGTATATACGGACGAACGTTCTTATACAAAAGTATACTCCGGAAATTCAAAAGAGTATACCAAGGGATAATTGGAAATTTCAGGGATTTTGGTAAACTGAAGGTAACGGGGAGACCAAAGCGCGCATGGGAAACCCACCAAAAGATGCATGAAAATGAAAAAACAGGAGAGTTCAAGAAAAGGGGTGTGGCTTTATGAACAGGATTTATAAAGTGATCTGGAACAAAACACGGGGCATGTACATGGTGGTTTCCGAACTGGCCAAAGGCCAGTCCAAAGACGGACGCCGTGCCGTGGGACGGAAGAAAGTGGCACAGACCGCTGCGGCTCTGGCCGTGTTTTTCAGTATTGTCTCTATGGGAGGGACGTCTTTTGCGGCGGATGGCACCACGAAGGTTGAATCGTCGACTTCCGGTACGGCGGTAGAAGTCTATACCAAGAATGGCACGGATGCGCAGATTGAGGCAGCCAGAAAATATACGTATCGTAAAGCGGCTGAACTGGATAAAAAATTAACGGACCAGAAGACCAGCACGGCCCTTCATATTTCCAGCACTGGCGATTTGATTGTAGGCACTAAAGAAAATCAGACAGTCAAAGACATGGAAATCCGTGGAAAATTGACTTCTGGAAGCCTTTCTACTGGTGATA
The DNA here is from genome assembly GCF_052122235.1 of Acidaminococcus sp. HCP3S3_H5. Classification (NCBI taxonomy): domain Bacteria; kingdom Bacillati; phylum Bacillota; class Negativicutes; order Acidaminococcales; family Acidaminococcaceae; genus Acidaminococcus; species Acidaminococcus sp. HCP3S3_H5. The sequence goes on along the minus strand of NZ_JBQKCS010000009.1, from coordinate 17,383 downwards.
TCACCTCTACGGGTGATGTGACTGTAACAGGTAAGGTGGCTGCAGATGGTGTGACCGACGAAACTACCAAAGACGGTACCTATATCAAACAAAACAATACGGTAGGAAATAACCTGGTCAGCCTGGATAAACAAGTCAAGGCCAATGATGACCGGATCACCGCTGTGAAGGAATATCTGGAGAAACAGACTTCTGACAATTATGTAAGCAAGGCCGATGCCGCCGTACAGGATGGGGCCGTTGTGAAAGCGGCCAACACCATTGGCGAAAACGTGGCTAACCTGGATGCCGCTCTGGATGCGGAAAAAAATGCTCGCATTTGGGCAGATAAAACCCAAGACAAGGTGATTCAGCAGGTCAACCAGAATATGGTGGATGGGTTCAATACCATCAACAAGAATATGGCTGATGGATTCACGGCCCTGAACCAGGCAGATGCCAAGGAAGCCCAGGAACGGGCAGCCGCTGATGCAGCACTGGATGATAAGATTACGGCAGAAACTTCGGCCCGTGTGGCAGCAGATACCAAACTGGTGGAAGCCGTCAATAGCGGACTGAGCCTGAGCGATGACAATGTTCTGCAAAAGAATACCACTACCATTGACGCCCAGGGCAACGTGACCACCTCCAAGACCGATGCCAACAAAATGATCCTGAACAAGGGCAGGGACAACCAGATCACCCTGAACGAAAAGGGAATCAAGGTTGGCACCAACAGCACGGTGGTGGATAAAGACGGTGTCTACACCGGCGGCGACGACTATACGGCAGCCAAAGCAGCCCTTAAGTCGGATGGCTCCATCAAAGGCGCTGATGGCAAGTTTACCGTGGATGGTACAAACGGCAACGTAAACACAAATGGCAGTTTAACTGCTACTTCCGGAAAGATTGGTAATGTGAGCATGTCTACTGATGGTACCATGACCGGCGTGAAAGACCTGACTGCTTCCGGAAAGATTACTGCTGATAGCTTTACTGATGGTACAGCCACCATGTCCAATGGCAGCCTCAATGGTGTGAACCAGATCAATGCCACTGGGAATATTGTTACCACTGGCAATATGAAGGCCCATGATATCACTGCAGAGGGCACGATTAAAGGTGAGACCATTAACGGGACCACGGGTACCTTTGGCTCCCTGTCTACCACCGGCAATGCATCTGTAGGCGGAACCCTGACAACCAATGGCATTACCAACACCGGCAATACCACTACCGATACCCTCGCTGTCAATCATAATGCTACGGTAGGCGGCAACTTAAGCGTTACAGGGGATATAACCGGCAAGAGCCTGAACGTTGGCACCGGCAGCATCTCCGGCGGACAGATTACTGGTACTGGACTGGATGTAGGAGCGGGAACCATAAAAACTACCGGCGCAACGGAAACGGGAACGCTGAAAACCACTGGCAAAGCTGAAATCGGCGGCGACCTGTCCGTTGCCGGCAATACGGAAATGAAAGGCAACCTGGATGTGAAGGGCGACCTTTCTGTAGAAGGCAAATTCAATGCCAATACGCTCTCCAGCAAACTGGATGAAAACAACTACACCACCATCAATGGCGGCAAGACCCAGTCCAAAAATCTGAAAATGGATACGGCAACGGGCGAAACCAAGGCCAGTGCTTCTACCTTCGATGAAACTGGCAGCAATCTGTGGGCCAAGGACGATGAATCCATCGGCAAGAGCACCGTTACTGCCGACAGCATCAGCCAGAAACTTTCTGATACCGGTGACAACCCGACGGCGTATGCAGAATCCGCCATGAGCCAGGGGACGGACAACAAGTACACCATGACCGATACCGTAAAGGACGGGGACAAGACCAACGTGGCTTCCCAGTCTGCAGCGGAATCCAGTGATGTAATCACCGAAGGTTCCGACGACTCCGCCAAGACCTCTACTTTCCGGCAGAGAATCGATCAGATCCTGCAGGAAATCAAAACTTCTGATGAAATTTATTCCAAGATCGATCAAACTGTGAATAAAACGAATAGCACGGTGAGGGACGGCGCCAACAGCACCTCGGTAGAACAGGGGACTCAGGATATCACTCATACGGCGGAACAGGGAACCATTTCCAATATCGCCAAAGACCTGGTGAACACAGCCTCCGGAAACATGATCAATACGGTAGGCGGAAACCAGACCACGACCGTAACTGGTGACAGCAGCCTGAAGGCAGAAAACATCACCAACGAAGCGAAGAACAAGATTACCAACAAGGCTATCGATGTGGAAACCGATGCTACCAGCTCCATCGTACAGAAAGTGACGAACGATGCCGGTTCCAATACTTCTACCCAGCTGTCTTATCAGACTAAAGAAGAAATGAGCCAGGCTGATGGCAAGACTGCTTCCTATCTCCGCGGTGCAGCCGAAGAAAAATCCCAGCTGATTGATGGTAGCCAGAAGACCACCGTCGACACCATTGCCGGTCAGACCAATACCAACATTACGGATGGAACCAATACATCCAACGACCTGCAGAAAGCAGATCAGATCGCTTCCTCCGTAACCGACGGTACCAATACCACCGTGGTGAACCAGGATGCCATGAGCCTGGCCTCCTCCATCACTGACGGGACCAAGGCCAACAACACCAACAGCACTGTAGACAAATCGGAACAGCTGATCAAAGCCAGCGATACCCAGTACAGCGCTACGTCTAAGACAGCTACTAAGATGGAAGATGCCCTGGTAAGCGGCGGCAGTGTCATCGACGTTATCAAGAACCTCGACGATGCAGCCAACCCGTTCATCGGCAGCGCCGTAACGGATGGCACCAACATCACTGGCGTCACCCAGACGGCAAAAGATATCACCAACACGGCTAAGAACGGTACGATCGCCAATGAGGCCAAGGATATCACCAACAACGCTACGGAAAATATGACCAACACGGTTGGCAAAGATCTGACCACGACTGTGGGCGGCGAAATGAAGACCACTGTCACTGGCGATGTGACAGAAGACTACAAAGCCAACCTGAGCACCACGGTAGGCGGAAACCAGACCACGACCGTAACCGGTGACAGCAGCCTGACGGCAGAAAACATCACCAATAAGGCAACGAAAAAACTGTCCAACGCTGCAGCAAAAATCGAAAACAGTGCTTCTACCTCTATCACCGACAAAGTAGGTGACAATGTAGAGCGGACCATGACCACCAAGAAGATTTCCGAATCTGTGAAGGATGGTACCAAGAGCAACTCCTTCAGCAAGACCGCTGAAAAGGATATCAACATCATCACCGATGGCACCAATACCAGCACTTTGAGCCAGCTGGCCGACAGTGTAAATACATCCCTCAAGAACGGAACCCAGTCGCTCAACAATAAGAAGACCGTGACCGAGGATGTAACCAAGGTGACTGACGAGAACACCGGCGACTTCTCCAGCAGCAGCCAGAAGGCCGACGGCTTCACCAGCCAGGTGAAGAATGGCAGCGGCGGATCCAACACGGTGACGGATACGGCGACCACTTCGGAACAGAGACTGGTCAGCGGGAACATCATCGACATCCTGAAGGATGCGGAAAACGGGTATGTGAATACCACCGTAAGCTCTGGGACTGGCGACGATGCTACCAAGACCAGCGTGACCACCACGGACGCCGGGACCACCTTTGAAAATACCGAGCATGCAGCGGCTATTGGAGAAGGATCCATCAAGCAAACCACCATTTCCGGGAACACTCTGGAAACCGGCAAGGCAACGGCGGATTATGTGGAAGTGAACAAGGACCTGACCGTCAAGGGAGATTCCGATCTTCAGGGCAATGTCACGGTAGGCAAAGACCTGAACGTGAAGGGCAGCACCAAGTTGGATGGCACCCTGGAAGTTGGCGGCAAGTCCACCTTCAAGGATGACGTCACCATGGAAAAGGATCTCTCTGTAGGCGGCAATGCCACTGTGACCGGCGATGTAACGGCCAAGTCCTACAAGGTAGGGGACAAGACCTACATTAACGAAAACGGCATCAATGCCAACGGCCAGAAGATCACCAACGTGGCGGACGGGACCATTGCTGAAGGCAGCACCGATGCGGTGAACGGCGGACAGCTCAATGCCACCAACCAGCGTGTGACCACCGTGGAAAACCGGATGGACGGGGTAGAAAACCGTATGGATCGGGTAGAAAACCGGGTGGACAACCTGGATAACCGGATCGACAAGGTAGGGGCCAGCGCAGCGGCTATGGCCAACCTGCATCCTATGGACTTCGATGAAGATTCCAAGGTCAGCGTGGCAGCGGCTGTGGGCAACTACCGCAGTGAAACTGCCGGGGCCCTGGGCGTGTTCTACCGGCCTACGGACCGGGTGATGCTGAATGTTTCCACCAGCTTCGGCAATGGGGAAAACATGATCGGCGGCGGCGTGTCCTTCAAGCTGGGCAAGAGCAGCAAGCGGCTGGAAAAGGCGGAAGCCACCAATGCCGCTCTGGCCAAACAGGTGACCAACCTGCAGAATCGGCTGGATGCCCTGCTGGGCGTGCTGAACCCCAGCCTGTCCAAGGACTTCCCGGATGTACCGGCCAACCACTGGGCCTACGAAGCCGTAAGCCGGCTGGCAGGGAATGATATCATCCAGGGATACGAAGACGGCAAGTATCACGGCGAACGGACCATGACCCGGTATGAAATGGCCGAAATCATCTACAACGCCCTGTCCAAAGGGGCCAAGGCGGAAGCCAAACTGGTAGAAGAATTCCGGCCTGAACTCCAGGCAATGGCTGCCCAGAGAAAAGCGTAACCGTCTCCCCGGATGGATTGCACACACCCCCTCTGGAGCAGAACCATAAAGCAAAAAACCACCCCGCGCATTGCGCGGGGTGGTTTTTTGTGGCTGCCGATGGTCGATGGGGGAAGGAGGCCCTCCGGGCGGCCAGGGAAGGGCTCGCCTGTGGCAAGCCCCTACAGCGTTGGGATCGGGGTTGTGGCTGGGGGCGAATGGATTGCGGATGTCATAGGTTGCGGGGTGCAGGATGGAATGACCCTCCGGGCGGCCAGGGAAGGGCTCGCCTGTAGCAAGCCCCTACAGCGTTGGGGTCGAGGGTTGTGGCTGGGGGTGGATGGATCGCGGATGCCTGGGCTTTGACTTGCAGGAGGGACTTTGACACCAACGGCGTAGGGGTTCCCCGCAGGGGAACCCTTCCCGGCCTCCGGTCGGGTCAAACCAGCAAACTTGCAAAAATATTCTGCCATGTTATAATATATAAAATCATAACATGAACATATGTTTGCAAAAAGGAGGCCATTTATGTTATTCACTCACACCCTTCATCCCAGCCGAAAAAACATCCGGCTTTCTCCTGTGGTTTATCAACTGTCCGGGCTGACTTTCCTTACGGTGTGTACCCTGGACAGGGAACCTCTATTTGGATGTATTGAACAGGGAGTTCTGCATCCTACGGAAATTGGGAATCAGGTGGCGGCTCATCTGGATTGGTTTGCCAACCGGTATCCGGGGATGAAGATCCTGCAATGGGTGGTGATGCCCAACCATATCCATTTATTGGTATTCCGAAATCAGGATAGGGCAACCATTTCCCTGGCCGGATTCATCAACCAGTTCAAAGGTTGTACAACCCGGGTGTGCGGGCGTAAAATTTGGCAGCGTGGATATTACGACCATTTGGTAAGGACGCCGGGGGATGGGGTCCGGATCATGGAATATATAGAGAACAACCCAAGGAAATGGGAGTTGGACCGGTATTTTGGGGAATGAGAACGAACCCTCCGGGAGGCCAGGGACGGGCGTGCCTGTGGCGCGCCCCTACGGCGTAGGGGTTCCCCGCAGGGGAACCCTTCCCGGCCTCCGGTCGGGCATATCTTCCTCAAAAAACCAGGCCCCGGCCGGGACCTGTTTTTCTTTTTTTATTCTACAATAGTCCCTCCCCCCAGGACCACTTCTCCGTCGTACAATACGGCGGCCTGGCCGGGGGTGATGGCTCTTTGGGGTTCGTCGAACCGGACGGTGAAAGTATCCTTGCCGGTGGGGGTTACGGTGGCGGGCTGGGCTTCCTGGCGGTACCGGACTTTCACCTGGCACCGGACGGGGCCTTCCGGCACTTCTCCGCTGATCCAGTTGGCGTCCCGGACCTTTGCCTCCCGGCTGAACAGGGCTTCACTGGGGCCCACGATCACGGCGTTCTTTGCCGGGTCGATCTTCACTACATAGAGAGGATAATCGGGCTGGTTCAGCCCCAGCTTCTTGTGCTGGCCCAGGGTGTAATAGATGATCCCTTTGTGCTGGCCGATCACTTTTCCTTCCAGATCCAGAAAGGGACCCGGCTGAGGCTTGTAGTCCAGAATCCGCTGGACTGCATCGGTGTACTGGCCGTTGGGCACGAAACAGATGTCCTGGCTGTCCGGCTTCTGGGAATTGATGAACCCGTTTTCCGCGGCGATTTCCCGGGTATGGGTCTTGTGGTATCCCCCCAGGGGGAACCGGGTGTGGGCCAGCTGGTCCTGGGTCAGGCTGTAGAGCACATAGCTCTGGTCCTTGGCCGGGTCCGTGGCCCGGAGCAGCTGGTACTTCCCTTCCGGGGTCTTCCGGATCCGGGCGTAATGGCCGGTGACCACACAGTCGCAGCCCAGTTCCAGGGCCCGCTGGTACAGGGCGCCGAACTTCAGGAACCGGTTGCAGTCGATGCAGGGGTTGGGGGTGTGGCCCAGGGTATAGCTCCGGGCGAATTTTTCCATTACGTCTTTTTTGAATTCTTCCGTGTAGTTGAACACGTAATAGGGCATATGGAGCCGGGCGGCCACGCTCCGGGCGTCTTCCACGTCGCTGAGGCTGCAGCAGGTTTTGGAACTGCAGCCGGCGTCCGGGTTGTTGTACAGCTTCATGGTGCAGCCGATGCAGTCATACCCTGCATCCTGCATGAGTTTGGCGGCTACGGAGCTGTCCACTCCGCCGCTCATGGCGATCAGTGCTTTCATGATGCATCCTTTCTGTTACAGCCGGTGTTCCAGCCGCCGGAGCCGCTGGACTTCCCGGATAAGGGTCTGGGCCGTATAGTCCACCTGTTCCCGGGTAATGTCATCCCCCAGAGAGAACCGGAGGGAAGATCTGGCTTCTTCCGGAGTGCAGCCCAGGGCCAGGAGCACATGGCTGGGTTCCGGAGAACCGGAGGCACAGGCGGACCCGGCGGAAACGCAGATGCCTGCCATGCCCAGCACCGGAAGCAGGGCTTCTGCGGGGACTCCGTCAAAGGCCATGTTCAGGTGGCCGGGGAGCCGGGGCACCTGGCCGCTGTGGACCCGGGTGCCGCCCAGGGCCAGGAGCTTTGCTTCCAGGGCGTCCCGGGCTTCTGCCATCTTCCGGGCGTTGGCATCCAGATTATTCACCGCTTCTTCCAGGGCGGCGGCCATGCCCACGATGCCGGAGACGTTTTCCGTGCCGGCTCGCTTCCCCCGTTCCTGTTCTCCTCCGAAAATCAGGCTTTCCAATTCGATGCCTTGCTTGGTAAAAAGGAAACCAACTCCTTTGGGTCCATAGAATTTATGGGCGGAACCGGACAGGAAGTCGATGTTCCCGGCTTCCAGGGTAACCGGCACATGGCCCAGGGCCTGGACCCCGTCGGTGTGGAACAGGGCTCCCTGTTCATGGGCCAGGGCGGCCAGCTCCCTGATGGGCTGGAGGGCGCCGGTTTCGTTGTTGGCGGTCATCACGGATACCAGGGCGGTTTCCGGGGTCAGGGCCCGGGCCAGGGTGTCCGGTTCCACCTGGCCTTCCTGGTTCACCGGCAGCAGGGTCACGGCAAAGCCTTCCTTCTGGAGGGCCTCCAGGGTGTGGAGGATGGCGTGGTGCTCAATGGCACTGGCGATAAGATGGGTGCGGCCGTGCTTCTTTCCCCAGGCAGCGGCGGTCCGAAGGGCCTGGTTGTCGCTTTCGCTGCCCCCGGAGGTGAAGGTGATTTCCCGGGGCCGGCAGCCCAGCAGCCGGGCGATGGTTTCCCGGGAGCCGATCAGGGCCCGGGAGGCTTCCTGCCCCAGGGGATAGGTGCTGGAGGGGTTGCCGTACTGTTCTGTAAAATAAGGCAGCATGGCCTCCAGGACCTTGGGCAGGACCCGGGTGGTGGCTGCGTTGTCGGCATAGACGAACATGGTGGTGCTCCTTTGTAAATTAATATCATATTATTATACTACAGAAAAGATTCCTTTTCCTTCTTGCATTTATTCTCTTCCCATGCTATACTTTTAAGGCTGTATATATTATATATACTTCTTCTGCCCTCATGGTAGAGGAGCAAATCCAAAGGAGGAGGTGATTTCGTGAATAACTACGAAGTCATGTACATCGTTAAACCGGTAGAAGAGGACGCTTTCAACGCTGTTGTAAAGAAGTTCGATGACCTGCTGGTGGCTAACGGCGCTACGATCGAAAAAACCGATAAGTGGGGCAAAAAACGTTTGGCATATGCTATTCAGGACTTCAATGATGGTCTGTATGTTCTGACCACGTTTGCCGCTGAACCTGCAGCCGTAAAGGAACTGGACCGTGTGATGAAGATTACCGACGATATCCTGCGTCACATGATCATTCGCAAAGGCGAATAAGGAGGCTGGGTGTATGAATCGCATTATCTTGTTGGGCCGTCTCGTACGGGATCCGGAAGTCCGGGTTACACCTACGGAAAAAACGGTCTGCACCTTTACTCTGGCAGTTGACCGTCCCTTCGCTTCGAAGAACGGCCAGCGGGAAGCGGATTTTATCAACATTGTAACGTGGAATAAAACCGCTGAATTATGTGGGAACAGTTTGACCAAGGGTCAGAGAGCTCTGGTGGAAGGGCGTCTGCAGATCCGCAGCTACGATGGAAAAGACGGGAACAAGCATTACATGACGGAAGTCATTGCGGACCGTGTGGAATTCATCGAACGGAAAGGCTCCGGCAGTCCTGCCGCAGGCCAGCAGAATCCTCCATCCCAGAATCAGTCCTCTCAGGGCGGCTCCGCCGGTCCCATGGGTGGCTTTGGCTCTGAAGTAGGTTTTGACGAAGAGATCCCATTTTAAAAGGGAGGATAGAGAATAGCTATGATGAAGCGTGAAAGAGGTAACCGGAGACCCAGAAGAAAAGTTTGCTCCTTCTGCGTCGACAAAGTCCAGGAAATCGATTATAAAGATGCAGCCAAGCTGCGGAAGTTCATCACCGAACGGGGCAAGATCCTGCCTCGCCGGATTTCCGGCACCTGTGCAAAACATCAGCGTCAGCTGACCATTGCCATCAAACGTGCCAGAAACGTTGCACTGCTGCCGTTTACGGCTGAATAAGCTGGATGACAGAGACAGACCCTTTCGGGGGTCTGTCTTTTTTTTGTCAAATATTGTAGAATAGTAGGGAAACGCTCTCTTGGTTGTCAATGGCCAATGGTCAATGGCCGAAGGAAACTATCATCATGGAGGAATATCGCTTTGCATTACCATAAAACTTCTTCGCTGGTGGAATCCGGCATTTTGGCGGCGGTGGCCGTGCTTTTTACCCTGGTGGGGAACTACATCCCGGTGCTGGACATCATTGTGAGCATCCTGTGGCCTCTGCCCATCATCCTTTGCGGCCGGCGGAACGGGCTGAAATGGAGCATTCTGTGCCTGCTGGTCACCGGGTGCGTGGTGGCGGTGCTGCTGTCCCCCCTCCAGGCTCTGACCCAGTGCCTGATTTTGGGGCTCATCGGCCTGTTCATGGGTTATGCCATGGAAAAACAGATGACTCCCACCCAGACCCTGCTCATGGGGAGCCTGGGGGCCCTCCTTTCCACGGTGCTCAGTGCCCTGGCAGCCTATTTCTTCATGCATGTGAATGTAATCGAAGTGTTCTTCCAGTCCATTGACGAATCGGTGAACATGAGCAGCGAGATTTTCCAGACCCTGGGGATGAACGGGCTCACGGACACCCAGCTGGCCCAGCTGAAAAAGATGTTCGAACTGATCCTGCCGGCCGGGGTGCTGCTCAGCGCGCCCATTACCGCCATTGCCAACTACTGGGCGGCCCGGAAGATCCTGGGACGGATGGGGGATTACTACCCCTGGTTTCCGCCTTTTTCCCTGTGGAAGCTGCCCAAATGGCTGCTCCTGCCCTATGGCATCGGGATGATGCTGATCTTCTTCGGCCAGAACTATCAGGATTCCCTGGTGTACCGGGGCGGGTACACCCTGTATATGATGATGAACATGCTGCTCCTGGTCCAGGGGCTGAGCCTGATCCGCTGGTATGTGGAATACCGCCATTATCCCCGGATCCTGCTGCCGCTGAGTCTGCTGCTGACCTTCACCCTGCCCATCGCCTCCCAGCTGGTGGTGGTGCTGGGGGCCTATGAAATGGTCTTCGATCTCCGGAAGATCCGGAAGCCAGGGGCCAAAAAGCCTGAATAGAGGGGGATAGTATGGAGGAGAAATCACGCCGGAACCTGTGGCAGTCCGTGCGCATCGGGGTGGCCCTGCTGGGGTCCGTCCTGGTGATCTACGGGATTGCGGTGAACCTGGCCATCTGTACGGCCATCGGGTTCATTTCGGTGCTGCTGGTCTATTATCTGACCTTCCGGAGCAACCGGCTCCGGGAAGCCTGGTTCAACCATTCCATGACCACGGTGGTCCGGAATATTGAACGGGCCAACAATTATGCGTCCCAGCGGATCCCCATCGGCATCGGGGTTTTCGACAAAGAAGGACATCTCCAGTGGCGGAACCGGCTGTTCAACGAATTCATCGCGGTGGAGGTGCCGCTGGCCACGCCTTTTGAAAAGGTGCTGCCGCCGCCGGACAACAATTTTGCCACCCTGCGGCTCCGGGACGCGGACAAGCAGATCAAGATCGGGGATCGGATCTACAAGATGCTGGTCCGGCGGATCCAGATCACCGACAATCCGGAGGAGGATACGGGGCTGGCCCTGTACCTGACGGATATCACGGACCGGGAACGGCAGAAAAAACGGTATGAGGAAGAACGGCCGGTGGTGGCCTATGTCCAGTTCGACAACTACGACGATGCCATGAAAGGCCTCAACGAAAACGAGCGGGCCAGCCTGATCGTGGACGTGACCAAGGCCATCGGGGGCTGGGTGGAGGAAGTCCACGGGTACTTCCAGAAATACACGGAAGACATGTTTGTGGTGGGCATGAGCCGGAAAGGGCTGACGGACACCATCAGCAAGAAGTTCCAGGTGCTGGACCGGGTCCGGGAGATTAAAAGCGGCAACCGGATCAGCCCCACCATCAGTATCGGGGTGGCGGCGGACGGCCGGAACCTGGCGGAACTGAGCCAGAAGGCCCAGGCGGCCCTGGACCTGGCTTTGGGCCGGGGCGGGGACCAGGCAGTGGTCCAGCTGGGGGACGATATGAGCTTCTACGGGGCCCGGGGCTCCGTCCAGGCGAAAAACACCCGGGTCCGGGCCCGGATCGTGGCCCAGGCCATCCACGAACTGATGGTCAGTGCGGACCAGGTGTTCATCATGGGCCATGCCAACGAGGACTACGATGCCCTGGGGGCAGCCATCGGGGTGGCCAAAATGGCCCTGACCCTGAACAAGAGCTGCTGCATCGTCACCAGCGGCCAGGGTCCTTCCCTGAAGAAGCTGGAAACCGTGTCCAAGGACCAGAGCGACCGGTACCTGTCCCTGTTCGTCAACGAGGAAGAGGCATTGAAGCGGATCACTCCCGGCAGCATCCTGGTGCTGGTGGACCACCATCGGGCCATGCTGAGCGCGGCGCCCAAGGTGCTCCAGGCCATCCGCCGGCGGATCATCATCGACCATCACCGGCGGGCGGAGGATGCCATCACCGATGTGATGCTCCAGTATATGGAACCGTCCACCTCTTCCACCTGTGAAATGGTCACGGAGATCCTCCAGTATTTTGAAAACAAGCTGCAGTTTTCTGAAGTGGAAGCCACGGCCCTGTATGCAGGGATTTTGGTGGACACCAAGAATTTTGCGGTGCAGACCGGGGAACGGACTTTCGAAGCAGCGGCTTTCCTGCGCCGGAACGGAGCCGATCCCCATATGGTTTCCCTGCTGTTCAAGGATGATGAACATACGGTGCTCACCCGGGCCCGGATCATCACCGAGATGAAACAGCCTCTGCCCGGGCTGGCTGTGGCGGTGCACCAGTGTTCCTGTCAGGACAAGGATACGCCGGTGATCGTGGCCCAGGCGGCGGATGAACTGCTGACCATGGATGACATCCGGGCCAGTGTGGTTTTCAGCCAGAATGAAAACGGAGTCAGCATCAGTGCCCGCAGTGACGGATCCGTCAATGTGCAGGTGATGATGGAAGAACTTGGCGGCGGCGGCCATCAGACCGTTGCCGGGGTACAGGTGAAGGGCGTGACGGCGGAAGAACTGATGCCGAAGGTCCTTGAGCTGGCCAAAGAACAAATGAAGGAGAGCGATACAGATGAAGGTAATTCTGCTGCAGGACATCAAGAAATTGGGTAAGAAAGGCGATATCATCGAAACGGCGGAAGGTTACGGCCGGAACTATCTGATTCCCCGGGGAATCGCGGAAGAAGCCACCTCCCGGAACCTGAACCAGGCCAAACAGGACATGCAGGTGGCCAAACACCGGGCTGCCCAGGCTCATGACGAAGCGGTGATCCTGGCTGCCCAGCTGGAAAAGGTGACCCTGCACATGAAGGTGAAGGTGGGAGCCAACGGGAAGCTGTTCGGATCCATTGCCTCCAAGGATGTGGCGGATGCCCTGCTGACCCAGACCGGGATGGAAGGGGTGGACCGCCGGAAGATCGAGATTCCGGAAACCATCAAGAGCCCGGGGGTATACACCGCAACGGCAAAACTGCTGCCGGATGTATCCGCCAAGTTCAAGGTCGTTGTAGAAACGGAAGAATAAAAAAGGAACCCACCACCAGCCCCAGGCTGGTCCCCCGCCCTTGAAAAGGGCGGACAGACAGGACAATGACTGTCTTGAGAAGGGGATCGGCACCTCTGTGATACGGTGGTGGGTTTCTTTTCAGGAAGGAGGTCTGCTCTTTGGAAGAACGTATTCCACCCCAGAATATCGAGGCGGAACAAAGTGTGCTGGGGGCCATGCTGATCAGCCGGGATGCCATCGACAAAGCCGGGGAAATCCTCAATGAGGATGACTTTTACCGGCCGGACAACCGGGTGATCTTTTCGGCCATTATGGATCTCCACAGCCGGAACGAGGCGGTGGACCTGGTTACGGTCACCGAAGAACTGCGCCGGCTGGGGAAGCTGGATGCCATCGGAGGCACGGCGGCCATCACCGCTCTCAGCAATGCGGTGCCCACTGCGGCCAATGTGGTGTACCATGCCAAGATCGTGGAGGAAAAATCCCTCCGCCGGCAGCTGATCAATTCGGCTACGGAAGTGGCGGCCAGCGGCTACGAGGAAGAACAGGACATTGCCCAGACCATCGACCAGGCGGAACAGAAGATCCTGGCGGTGGCCAACCGGAAACATTCCGGGGGCGTGGTGAAGATCAAGGACATCGTGAAAAGCGCCATGGCCCGGATCGAGGAATTGTACGACACCAAGGATGCCTTTACCGGCCTGCCCACCGGGTTTTCCGATTTCGACAAAATGACCAGCGGGCTCCAGCCTTCGGATCTGATCATCGTGGCAGCCCGTCCTTCCATGGGGAAATCCTCCCTGGTGCTGAACATTGCGGAACATGTGGCTCTGGACGGGGGAAAATCCGTAGCCTTCTTCTCCCTGGAAATGAGCAAGGAGCAGCTGGTCCAGCGGCTGCTGTGCTCCCAGGCCCGGATCGACGCCTCCCGGCTGCGGATCGGCCAGCTCCAGGAAAGCGAATGGCCCAACCTGGTGAACGCGGCGGACAAGCTCAGTGCCGCCAAGATCATGCTGGATGATACGCCGGGGATGACGGCCCTGGAAATGCGGTCCAAGGCCCGGCGGTGGAAAAACGAGAACGGCCTGGATCTGATCATCGTGGACTATCTCCAGCTGATGCAGGGGTCCTCCAAACGGGCCAGCGACAACCGGCAGCAGGAAATGAGTGATATTTCCCGGTCCCTGAAGGGGCTGGCCCGGGAGCTGAATGTGCCGGTGATCGCCCTGTCCCAGCTGAGCCGGAGCGTGGAACAGCGGACCAGCAAACGGCCCATGCTCAGTGACCTGCGGGAATCCGGGGCCCTGGAACAGGATGCGGATATTGTGTGCTTCATCTACCGGGACGATTACTACAACCCGGATACGGAACAAAAGAACGTGGCGGAACTGATCGTGGCCAAGCACCGGAATGGCCCGGTGGGCACGGTGCCGCTGTATTTCCGGAAGGATATCACCCGGTTCGAGGATCTGAGCCGGAGACCGGAATAAATGCGGCTGCCATACAGCAGCCGCCTGTCAATTGTCAATTGCCGAAGGAAAGAACCCGCTTGGAACAGCGGGTCCTTTTATTGCAAACAAAAAATTCTTGTCGTTGCGAAGCGTTCGGTAAAATGATACAATAAAAAGACAGCGGGAACGGTGTGTTCCCTCGTTATGCCATTTTTTTGTTATACCTAAGGAGGAAGTATTGTGATTCCACGTTATACCAGTAAAGAAATGGGTTCCATCTGGACGGAAGAAAACGAAGACCGCAACATTGTCAAAGTTGAAGTCACGGCCTGCGAAGCCATGAACAAACTGGGCATTGTACCGGATGATGCGCTCCATGACATCCAAACCAAGGCGGACTTCGATCTGGACCGGGTCCATGAAATCGAAAAGACCACCAACCATGACATCATTTCTCTGCTTACTTCTGTGGCTGAACACGTCGGCGATGCTTCCAAATATATCCATAAAGGCCTGACCTCCAACGACGTGAAGGACACGGCCATGGGGCTCATGATGAAACATTCCGCGGAAATCCTGATCCGGGAAGAAAAGGAACTCCATGAAATCCTCAAGAGCCAGGCTCAGAAATACCGTCACACCCTGTGCGTGGGCCGTACCCACGGGATCCATGCGGAACCCATGACCTTCGGCCTGAAGTTCCTGCTGTGGATGTCTGAAACCGAACGGAACATCGAACGGCTGGAAATGGCCAAGAAATACATCTCCGTAGGGAAACTCAGCGGTGCCATCGGGACCTATTCCAACATTGACCCGTTTGTGGAAAAATACGTGTGCGAAAAACTGGGGCTGACCCCTGTGCCCATTGCCAACCAGGTTGTCCAGAGAGACCGCCATGCCTTCTATCTGAGCACCATTGCCGTGTGCGGCGCCACCCTGGAAAAGATGGCCACGGAAGTCCGTCATCTCCAGCGTACGGAAGTCCGGGAAGCGGAAGAATATTTTGCTCCCGGCCAGAAGGGCTCTTCCGCCATGCCTCACAAACGGAACCCCATCACCTGTGAAAAGATCTGCGGCCTGGCCCGGGTGCTCCGGGGCAATGCAGAAGCTGCCATCGAAAACGTGGCCCTGTGGCATGAACGGGATATTTCCCATTCTTCCGTGGAACGGATCATCCTGCCGGATTCCACCATCCTGCTGGACCACATGCTGCGGAAAATGAAGGACATCATGGGCAAGATGCTGGTATATCCGGAAGCCATGATGCGGGACCTGAACCTGACCGGCGGCCTGATCTACAGCCAGAACCTGCTGATCGCCCTGGTAAGCAAAGGGGTGCTCCGGGAAGATGCCTACAAGTGGGTGCAGCGGAACGCCATGGCCCGGTGGATGGAAGGGGCCGACTTCAAGACCAACGTGGAAGCGGATCCGGACATCGACAAGTACCTGACCAAAGAAGAAGTGGAAGCCTGCTTCGAACCGAAACATATGCTGAAGCATGTGGATGAAATCTACGCCCGGTTTGGAATGTAACCCGAAAGAAGGAGAACTCTATGTCATCTGTTGTTGTAATCGGTTCCCAGTGGGGGGACGAAGGTAAAGGCAAGATTGTTGACTACCTGGCCCAGCAGGCTGATGCGGTGGTCCGCTATTCCGGCGGTTCCAACGCCGGCCATACGGTGGTGGTCAATGACGTTTCCTACAAGCTCCGTCTGCTGCCCAGCGGGATTTTATACAAGGACAAAACCTGCATCCTGGGCAACGGTGTGGTGATCAACCCCCGTGTGGTGCTCCAGGAAATCGCCGAAATGAAGGCCAAGGGCGTGGATACCAGCAACCTGCTGATCAGCGACCGGGCCCATGTGGTGTTCCCGTACCATGAAAAGCAGGACGAACTCCAGGAAGCTGCCCTGGGGGATGCCAAGATCGGCACCACCAAAGGGGGCATCGGACCCTGCTATATGGACAAATATGCCCGTACCGGGATCCGGGTCTGCGATCTGATGAACAAAGACGTGCTGGCTGCCAAGCTGAAACGGAACCTGGATGCCAAGAATGCCCTGTTCACCAAAGTCTACGGGGCAGAACCTCTGGCCTATGAACCCATGCTGAAAGCCTACCTGGACTATGCGGAAGAACTGCGGCCCCATGTGACTGATACCAGCGTAGCTCTGGGGAACATTTTCGATGCTCACAAGAAAGTCCTGTTCGAAGGGGCTCAGGCCACCTTCCTGGACATCGACTACGGCACCTATCCCTATGTGACCAGCTCCAACCCCACCGCCGGCAATGCAGCCACCGGCAGCGGCGTAGGGCCCCGGTTCATCGACCATGTGGTGGGCGTGGTGAAAGCCTATACCACCCGGGTAGGGGAAGGCCCCTTTGTGTGCGAACTGTTCGATACTGACGGCCCGGGAACCTATCTCCGGAACACCGGCCATGAATTCGGCACTGTCACCGGGCGGCCCCGCCGCTGCGGCTGGCTGGATGCCTTCATGGTGAAATACGCTGCCCGGCTGAACTCCATGGATGCCCTGGCCATTACCCGGCTGGATATCCTGGACGGCATGGACGAAATCAAGATGTGCACCGGCTGGACCATCGACGGAGAACCCATCCAGCACATCCCGGCGGATCTGACCATCCTGGCCAAAGCCAAACCGGTTTACGAAACCTTCAAAGGCTGGAAAAAGGACATTTCCGGGGTACGGTCCTACAGCGACCTGCCGGCGGAAGCCCAGGCCTATCTGAACCGGCTCAGCGAAGTGGTGGGCGTGGAAATCGGCATTGTGTCCGTAGGGCCCAACCGGGATCAGACCTTCTCTCTGAAGGAATTCTTCTGAGCGGGAAAATAAATTTGAAAAAGGCAGAGAAAATGCTTGCATTTTCTCTGCCTTTTTGCTATACTAAATAAGCTTTCTCGAAGAGAAAGCAACAGACTGAAACTTGATCAGCAGCGAAATGTTTCAACTGAAACATTGAAAGAAAAAAGTTGTTGACAAAGAAACGAAAGTCTGGTATTATATAGAAGCTGTCGCTGAGACAGTGAGACGAACTTTGAGAACTGAATATTGTTGACAGATGTGCGGGTCAAGT
>NZ_JBQKCS010000008.1:0-136311 GCF_052122235.1 Acidaminococcus sp. HCP3S3_H5 | reverse complement strand
AGAACCTGACCCAGAGCATCGAACGGCTGCGCATGGCAGTGAAAATGGAATAGAGAAGGGACTGTTGCATATGCAACAGCCCCTTCTCTATTGTCAGTGGTCAATGGTCAATTGCCAATGGAAAGGACCCGCCTCCGAAAAAGGCGGGTCCTTTTTTAATGGAAGAAAACCGGCGGCCGGGATGGGCTCCCCTGCGGGCAGCCCCTACCACGTTGGGGTCAGAGATGCAATAGAAAATCAGAGAAACGGGGTTGTCAAAAAATCCGTTCCTGTGACCGTTGCATCCAACATTCGACCCCAACGGTGTAGGGGCGAGCCGAAGGCCCGCCCTTCCCGGCCGCCGCTTTTCACCCTGCCGCCTCTTCAATCCGTTTCAGCATGGCTACAGCATTTTCTTCACTGGCTTCTGTAGGATACAGGGCGCTTCGGCTCAAATCCCGCTTGTACTGGAGCAGAGCATCCAGGTTCAGATCAAAGGATGCGTCTTCCGGAAAGTCCGTATCCACAGCCATGGGAAGATAGACGGTTACCGCTTTTTTCTGGCCGATCCGGTAAGCTCGGTCCGTGGCCTGGTCTTCTTTGGCCGGGTTCCAGCAGCGGCTGAGATGGATTACATGATTGGCCCCGGTGATGTTCAGCCCCACACCGGCAGCCTCCGGAGACAGCAGCAGCACCTGGAACCCCGGTGCCCGATTGAACTGGTCCACCATTTTCTGCCGGGCCACAGCCTGTGTGGTCCCGTTAATGGGAGGCTGCACCTGGATTTTGTAGATTTGTTCCAGAAAAGTCCGGAGCAGCAGCTGAATTTTTCGGCTTTCCACAAAGATCAGGGCTTTTTCCCCTTTTTCTCTCACTTCATCCAGGATTGTCCTTGTCCGCATCAGTCTGGCAGAGGAGCCAAAGAAATGCTCCGGATCACCCAAAGTATATTTCTTTACATTCCCGCCGGCTCCAAGACTGGGACAGAGAGAAATATCCCGGAGCCGGGCAATGGCCTGGAGCATGGTGATGGATTTTTCTCCCTGCCCTTCCCGTGCTTCCCGGACTACTTCCCCATACAGTTTCCGCTGTTCTTCCGGCATGGGATCCTTGAACCGGAGGATTTCTTTGGCAGGCAGCCCCAGATTTACATCTTCTTTCAGCCGCCGGATAAAACAGGGATCCAGATTCTTCCGTAGCTGGTCACCCAGTTCTTTCAACAGTTCCCCCTTGTTTTCCACATTCTGCAGCTGATGCTGATAATGACTGTTGAAATCTTTCAGAGATTCCAATTTGCCTGGTTCCACAAAATCCATAATGGTCCACAGATCCGTCCAGGAATTTTCCACAGGAGTCCCTGTCAGTGCCAGTCCAAAATCGCAGTTCATGGCCCGTGCCGCAACAGAAGTCCGGGTGGCCGGATTCTTGATTTTCTGGGCTTCATCCAGGATCATGACACTCCAGGCCACCCGTCCAAAAGAAAGCTGCAGTTCCCGAAGGGTTTCATAGGTGGTCAGAATCAGATGGTTCCGACTGTAATCGATCCGATTTTCCCTGTCCTGAAAATCCAACATGGAAACTTCTTTCAGATTGGGGTCCGGGGGCCGAAAATAACAGCGGCTCCCGTCCGGATTCCTGGCCCAGTGTTTCTTCAGTTCGCTCCCATACATGGGCACAATTCCATCAAACAACCCTTCTGCCACAAATTTCCTGTACTCTTCCATCCAGTTCTGAAGCAGAGAAACCGGGGCCACAATCAGTACCGATGCCATGGCACTGTTTCCATAGGCTTTTTTCAGGGCTGCCAGGAATCCAAAAGCCTGGAGTGTTTTCCCCAGCCCCATATCATCCGCCAGCAGGACTCCATGACAACCATGTTCCCAGCAGGCCGCCAGCTGCTCCATTCCCACCTGTTGGTGAGGCATGGGACGGATGCCTGGTTTCAGGCCCTGACCCAGGTAATCCCCCAGCCGGTTGGACCCCAGCCGTTTCTCCCGTGCCGCTTTCCGGGAACGATATTCCTGGGAAAGGAAATTCTCCTGGATCTGGAGAGACGCTTCTTTTTTCTTTTCACCAGCGGCTTCCGGTTCCTGGTTCTGTTTCTCTTGCTTTTCCCCAGCCTTTGCCTTCAGCTAGTTCACATAGTCCAGGAAACCCGGTGTCAGTTCAACTTCCTGGTCTCCAACAACAATCCGAGTTTCTCCCCGGTCCAGGGCATCGCTGACCTTCAGGAACAGTTCGGGATAATCTTTTTCATCCAGCGCAAGGCTGGCATAATGGTCCCCGGATTTTTCCCGGTTATCGGCAGCTTTCATGCCGGCTCCTTCCGGAGGCAGCCAGTTCCGCCCGGAACTCAGGGAAAAAGGCAAATCTGGAGCCAGAAATTCTCCAATGGAGACCACCCTGTCCCCATAGACTCCCAAATCAAAATCGAAAGCATCTGAACCAAAGATTTCCCGAGGGTGTTCTGCTACCTGCCGAGCCGCCTCCGGAGACAGCCGCTGACACCGGCGCATCTGCCGGATGCCTTCTTCCTGTTCCGGAGTAAAAACATACTGGGTCTTGTCCGGTCCATAGATTTTTCCGGTATTGTACGGATTGCTCCGGAATCCCTGCTCCAGAGAATCGGCTTCCATCCGGGTATAGGAATCCCCATCTTTTCGAAGCAGCACCGGCAGTACGGAAAAGGATCCGTCCGGATTTTTTTCCAATCGCACAGAAAGTTTATCCGCTGTAACGATTTTCTGCCGTTCCATGAACCGGTCCAGGGTGGCGTGGATTTTTTTCGCTCTCTCTTTGATTCGAGCCAGTTGGAGGGTATTGTACTGGCTCAGTTCCCCTCTGTTCTTAATCTGCTGGCTTTCCCGGTTGCTCTCTTCCACCAGGTTCACCAATTCATACTGGTCCCTGCTGAACCGGTAACAGGTTTCCCGGCTCAGTTCCACATAAGACCCCAACACCCTGATTCCATAAAAAGGAGTCCCGTCTGATCGCTGGTATTCCAGGTCATAGCGGAAGGAAGGAGAACCCAGACTGCCGTGGCTGCGGAGAGTGATGGCATAAGGAAAACACTCCGGCAGTTCCAGGATCCCTGAAATTTCCGGATCCAGTTCCACAGCCTGTCCATGGGGCAGCAGGAATCCATCTGTTTTCTCCTCCACTTTCCCTTCAGAAGCCAGGATTTCCAACTGTCCCTGTATCAGCGGCCAGTCTCCTGTAGATTCAGTTGGAACACAAGGGTAAAAATATCCGTTCTCTTGTGCTGTCCAAAAGCGGTAGTTGGTCATTATTCTACCTCCATCGGCTTTCTTTGGGCCGCACTCCACAGTGTCTCCGCACCCAGTCATTGACCTTCCGCTGCCAGGAACCGGTTTCTGAACTGGAATGGACGAATTCTTCCTCAATATTGGAAGCCTGTGTAACGTCCGTATAAGAAAATCCTTTATATGTATATTTTGCCTGATAAAAAGGCAGAGGCTCTTTTCCTCTTTTCCAAACTCTCAGTTTGCCATTGTGGCTGGCCTCAATAAAAACGTAATCCCCAATACTGAACATCAGCAGACTTCTCAGGGAATCTCCGGAACCGTTCAACCGTCCAAAGCCCATACCCTGTTTGGCCAAATCCATCTGCCTGGCAATCTGTTCTGCTTCGGGCCCCAGAAATACCCGGGTATAGTACATGGCATCCAGATATTTTTCCCAAAAACTTTTACGGTATTTCCACATGTTTTCCGATGTGGCAACCTGCCGTACTGTCTTGGAAATAATGGTAAAGAACAGGTTCAGATCGTTCTTTTTCAGCCAGGCCAGGAAAATCTCCTGGGCCTTTTCATCCACATCCACCCAGTTCAGACTGGACCCCGGGTCCCGGGGATCTCCCAGCGCCTGCAGCAGCAGGATCCGTACTTCTTTTTCCCGATTTCCGTCGCCGGACCGGTCCGTCAGGTAAATCATCTTTTCGGCAGCAAAAGGGACCATATTCTCACAGGCCTTGTCCTCACAGATTTCTTTCAATACGCCGAACAGGTCATCCCAGTCGTCCTCTTCCTCCAGCTGAAAAAAATCCTTGACAGCCCACTGGGCAAATGCCCCATACCACAGGTTCACCGGCCAGCAGAATTCTTCCAATGCTTTATGAAAACTCCGCCGGTTCTGGATTTCCCGGGTCAACAGCTTATGGCCATTGGGTTTCAGCAGTTGCTTCCGGTTCCGGAGATACAGCACCGATTTCAACAGTTCTGGGTCTTTCTGAAGGAAAAGAGAAATGCATTTCTGCAGCCGTTCTCCCTTGTATGGCTGTCCGTATACAGTAAAATAAGCAAATACCAGATTTCGGAAGGTATTCCGCCGGACGGAACGACGAACCCCATTCCCTATAGCCTGCAGGATGTCCTGGAGCAGAACTTCATAAAAGCGGGGTTTTTCCTTCCTGTCCCGAGTGAGCAGCACCGGCAGAAAAGGGATTTCCCGTCTCAAGTCCAGCACCACTTTCCGGTTCTTTTCCTGATTTTTCACCTTGGCATACAGCTCTTCCATGGTCACCGGATCCAGGGCTGGCCGGCTGCAGGAGCTGGATACGGTCTTTTTTATCCATTTTTCCAGTTCCACGGGCCTGCCTGGATGCAGACATACATCAGGCAGGCGGATTTTGAAAGATTTCAGCCGTTCCAGGCTGTGCAGCAACGACTTATCCATGGCTGCCTCCGGAAGGCTTTTCCCCAGGATCCTGGGGCGGCATCATAACAAACCGGATATCGATCCGCCGATTGGCGGCCCGTCCCGCCTCTGAATTGGGATCCAGACCATTTTCCCGGACAGGCCGGGTTTCCGCATAGCCAGAACAGGAGAAGATAGGTTCTCCCCGGGGATTCACCAGCCAGTTGAATTCCGGTACATCGTTCCGCATCAAATTCCAGGTGTTGATGGCCCGCTGGGTGGAAAGCTCCCAGTTGGATTGGAAAAATTCGTTGTGGATGGGCACATTGTCCGTATGGCCTTCGATAAAGACCGTTTCCAGGGCTTCCCGATATTCCGGCCGGCTCATGGTTTTCAGCAGGGACTGGCTCAGCTTGCTGACCGCTGCCTGCCCCTGTTCTTTGATATTGGCTTCCCCAGATTCAAACAGCACACTTTCCGGGATCCGCAGCACTCCCTGCTTGGTGTCAATCCGCACCTGGAGGCCTTGGGCCTGGAGGTCCTTCCCCACATCCTTCAGCAGCTGATTCCGCAATTCCGTATTCCCGGTATATTTGTTGGTCACCGTCTGGAAATTCAGCATGAAATAGCACAGAGCCAGGATAAAGATACTCAGGAGCCCTGCCATCAGGTCACTGACAGAAGTGGTAAAAGCATCACCGCTCTGTTGGGCTTTTTCTTCTTTCTTTTTCTTCCACATTCAGGTTTCTCCTTAGTGCCGTCTGTTCTTGTCCATGGCATCGGACAGATCCTGGATGGAATCACTCAGACTCTGGTTGATGGTGGACACGGAATTCATGGCCTCTTTGATGCTCTTGTCGTACTGGCCAAGTGTTTCAGACAGCCATTTGCTGGTAGAAGTATTGTACTGCTCCAGAGTTCGGGCCAACGTATCCGTAGCTTCCCGCATTTCCCGGCTTACCCCCTGGAAAGTCTGCTGATAGTTTTCCCAGGCGCTGCGCATGGTACTCATGGAATCCCTGATCAGTTCCAGATCTTTCTGACTGCTCTGGCTGGCCAGGACCAGTTTCTGGACATTCTGGTCCACATGGCTGTTGAACTGATTGCTGGCGCTGACCACCAGGTTCAGCTGACTGCCCAAGGTATCCGCCACTTTCTGCATGGGCGTGCTGGCCTGGGCAAATTTGTCCGCAGTTTTCCCTGCCGAAGCCATGATTTCCCGGTTGTGCCCCAGCATTTCCTTCAGCCCGGCCATGTAAGAATCCATGGTACGGTTCCGTTCCTGCATATCGGTCTGGAGCTGTTTCAGCACTTCCAAAACGGATTCTTTCATATTCGCTGTCACCTGGATCATTTCGTCCCTCTGGGTCCGGGTGCTCTGGCTCATGGTGTCTGTAATCTCCTGGATGGTTCCCTTGGTGGCTTCCGTAGTCTGGAGCAAAGCCTGGTTGGCTGTCCGGCCAGCTTCCACCATCTGATCCAGAGCTGCTTTCAGGTTGGTGTTCATCTCTTCCACCAACTGCTTCATAGCCGCCTGGCTGGCATCGCTGGTAGTGGCCTGTTTCTGGATATTGGCGTCCATGGCTTCGTTCAGCTTGGTCACCATCATCTCTACAGACCCCTGAAGCCGGGCGGTATTTTCCGCATTCAGCCGTTCAGAGACTTCCATCATACTGCCCATTTTCCCCTGGAAATCCTGAAGGGTCACGGCCAGGCCCTGGATCTGGTCCCCGGCCCCCTGTTCAATGGATTTGGACAGGGTATCCCCGGCGCTGCTGCCCAGTTTGTCAATGGACTGGTTCAAATCCTGGAAAACCGGTTCCAGGCTTTGAGTAAAAGATTCCGTCAAGTTGTTTTTCAGTGCCACATCAATGCTCTGGCTGAGCTTTACGAACATGTCTTCCAGACGGCCCACCAGTTCCCCATTCAGTTCCCGCATGGCATCCGTCTGTTCTTCCGCCTGTTCCGCCTGATGAGACAGGAATTCTTCCAGACTCTTGGAAGGGAAAAGGGTATTGAGCTGATCGATCAGAGTGGCCAGTTTTTTGGTGTAAGGACGGTAAATCCAGGTGTCAACGAGGTTGTACACCAGTGCCAGGAGAAGTCCGACCACAGAAGTCAGGAACGCCGTTTTCGTCCCGCTGAGCAGGACTTCAATCCCGCTTTTCATGGTTTCCACATTGCCCAGGTCGATGCCGCTGATTCCTGCGGTAATCCCGACAAAAGTCCCCAAAAGCCCCAAGCCGGTAAAAATTCCCGGCATGGCACGGAACAGGTCCAGAGGCAGATTGTCCAACAAAGTCTGATCATTGTAAAAAGCCTCCGGATCCTGGGTCATCAGCACCCCTTCTGCTTTGCTTTTGAACAGCGTCCGTTCAAATTTCTTCCAAATCGAATCATACGGGGCCTGCCCCATTTCTGCCTGAAGATTGCCGTAATTTTCCCTGATGGATTCCCGAGAATAATTCTGCAAAACAGAAATAATCTGTTCCACAGAAGAACCAGCTTTACTGATTCTAAAAAACCACCAAATACAGAAACCTAAACCTATAATAAATAATAAATAGAAAAAATCTGAAATCCAAGACAGCCAATTCCCCATGAAAATTTCCTCACCTTCATTTTATTGTTTATCACTGCATATGTTCTTATTATACACTGAAATATACATTTCGTCTCTCATTCCATTATTATTGTAATTGTTCTTGTTTATGGTCATAAAGCAGCAGGGCAGGAACTTATGGATGGCAAATGTGGCCCATTTGCCGTTGAACCTATGACCCCCGGCGGCCGGGGCGGGCTCCCCTGCGGGTAGCCCCTACACCGTCGCTGTCAAGCGGCCGAGAACAACGGGGTTCTCCGATATCCCCGTCCAACTGACCGTACAAACAACATCCCGACCCCAACGCCGTAGGGGCGTGCCGCAGGCCCTAGGGTTCCATACATTTCAACTGCTGGATCAAGTACAACACATGTTTTGTTTCCTGATGCATCCGGGTCTTTTTGGCCAGTTTTTTCTGGTGATTTTTGCGGTTCTTTTTCCGGAACCTGTCATTTTTCTGCAGAGGTTCCTTCAGCAGACGCTGGGCAGCGTCTTTTTTGTATGCAGGAATTCCAGAACCGGTGATATAGTTCTGCAAGTGGCGGTGGATAAGGAACAGCGTTTCGGCAATGGAATGGAACTCCCAGGGCTGGCGATGGAACCCACGGATCAGTTCTTCCCGCTGCACAAGGGTACAGAAGCGCCGGCAGCTTTCATGATAAATCAGGATTTTCCGCAAACGGGAAGAAAAGGTAAGCAGCCAGGCTTCCAAAGGGTTGGTGATCAACAGATCATTCCCCTGTACCTGACACTGGAACCCAAAAGAATGGCACAGGCCATCCACATGCTTTTTGTCTTTTTCGTAAAGAGCCACTGGGCTCTGGTATGGATGGCACCGTTTGCAGGGCCTGTATCCCTGTGCCAGGGCTTCCTCTTCTGTATAGAAATATCCTGTATGATCTTTCTGGATGCGGCTGCAAAAAGGGCATTGCTGCAGATGGTATATTTTACGGGATATCCTTTGCTTCTTACTGTAAATCAGCATCTGTTCCACCTCTTTTCTTCTCCTGTTTCCAGTATAACAGAAGAGATGGGAGGATTTGGGGACAGAATGTCGTTCATCGTTTTGGATGCCAGATGCTCACGCATCTGCCTTTGAACATGAAAAACCGGCGGCCGGGACGGGCTTCCCTGCGGGCAGCCCCTACACCGTTGATATCAATCGGCCCAACAAAAAATCCCGGAAACGGAATTGTCGAAGATTCCGTTTCCGGGACCGTTGTATCCAACATCCCGACCCCAACGCCGTAGGGGCGTGCCGCAGGCCCGCCCTTCCGTGGCCTCCGTTTTTTTTACGTTCCCAGGAACCCGCCCAGCGGGTTCCCTCCGGCCGCTAGAGACTAGTGACTAGTGACTGTTGGCTGATGACCATCTGCCCCAGGCAGATGGTCTCCATCGGCGTAAGACGTGAGACGGGGATGTTGCCCATGCAACATCCCCGTCTGCTCCCTACGGCCGATACACCGCCTTCACCCCGGTGATCAGGTCTTTGTTCTCTTTCTTTTCCGGTTCTTTGGTGAGGCTTTCTTTCATGTCCAGGGTCTGTTCTTTGCCGCCTTTCTGGAAAGTGCCGGTCCACAGGGCATCGCTGTCCTGGTACAGGGTGGCTTCCACCACCAGTTTGTAGGTGCCGTCAGGGACGGATTTGCCGTTGTCATCTTTTCCGTCCCAACCGGCGGTCACTTTGCCGGATTGGGGGGTGGCTTTGGTAAAGGCATCCACTTTGGCCTTGTCCAACTGGGCCAGGCCGGATTTTTTCACCCACTGGGGCAGGGCCTGCTTCTTGTACCCTTTTTGGGTGGTATACCGGGTGGCGAACAGAGTCCGGACCAGTTTTCCATCCTTGTCTTCGATCCAGGCAGCCGTCTGGCTGGTGCCCTTGCCTTCTTTTTTATTGAAGGTATATTCCAAGGTCAGAGGCCCTTTGGCTTCGGTCTGGGCCGGGGCTGCCGGGGCAGCGGGCTTTTTCTCATTGCCGCAGCCGGTCACAAGGCCCACAGCCACAAGGCCGGACAAAAACAATCCCATCAGGTTACGTTTCATGGTGTTTTCCCTCCTTTTGAAGAAAGCCGCCGGTCTCCCGGAGGCCTTGGTTCGCTCCTACGGATATTTACCAATCGGACGGCAAGTCCGGGTACCCTCCAGGCGGCCGGGATGGGCTCCCCTGCGGGGAGCCCCTACGCCGTTGGTATCAGAGTTCCTCACAAAATCAAAGATACGAAAATGCCGAAAATCCCGTTTTCCCAACCCCTGCATCCACCATCTGACAGCAACGGTGTAGGGGCGTGCCGCAGGCCCGCCCTTCCCGGCCGCCGGTTTTTATACGTTCCCAGGAACCCGCCCGAGCGGGTTCCTTCCATCAGCCAGTGACCAGTGACTGTAAACTGGCCCGAAGGGCACTGCTTACTTCAGCAGATTGTCATCCTCGAAGTAGTTGATTTTCATGGCGGCGCGGACTTCGGACAGGGTCTGGGCGGCTTTGGCCTCGGCCCGGGCGGTGCCTGCCTTCAGGATGTCCACCACTTCCGGCTTCCGGGCTTCCCAGTATTCCCGGCGTTCCCGGATGGGCTTCAGTACGGACTGGAGCACTTCGTTCAGGAACCGTTTGATCTTCATGTCTCCCAGGCCGCCCCGCTGGTAATGGGCTTTCAGCTCATCCAGGTTGGCGTAATCGGGCAGGAAGGCGGCAAAATGTTCCGGTTTGCTGAAGGCGTCCAGATAGGTGAACACCGGGTTCCCTTCCACATGGCCGGGATCGCTGACCTGGATGTGGGTGGGATCGGTGTACATGCTCATGACCTTCTTCTTGATGGTGTCCGCATCATCGGACAGGTAGATGCAGTTCCCCAGGGATTTGGACATCTTGGCTTTCCCGTCCAGCCCGGGCAGCCGCAGGCAGGCCTTGTTGGAGGGCAGCACAATATCCGGTTCCGTCAGGGTTTCCCCGTAGACGCTGTTGAACTTGTGGACGATTTCCCGGCACTGTTCCAGCATGGGTTTCTGGTCTTCCCCAACGGGCACGTGAGTGGCATGGAAGGCAGTGATGTCCGCCGCCTGGCTCACCGGGTAGCAGAAAAAGCCCAGAGGCACGCTGGCTTCAAAGTTCTTCTGCTGGATTTCCGCCTTCACAGTCGGGTTCCGCTGTACCCGGGCCACGGTCACCAGGTCCATATAATAAGTAGTCAGTTCAAACAGTTCCGGGATCATGCTCTGGATGAAGATGGTGGCCTTCTCCGGATCGATGCCCACTCCCAGGTAGTCCAGAGCCACCTGGAGCACGTTCTGCCGGACTTTTTCCGGGTTTTCCGCATTGTCGGTCAGGGCCTGGGCATCGGCGATCATAAAGTAGATTTCGTCGAATTTGCCGCTGTTCTGGAGCAGCACCCGTTCCTGAAGAGAGCCTACAAAATGGCCCACATGGAGATGACCGGTGGGACGGTCCCCGGTCAGGATGATTTTCGTCATAATGATTCCTCGCCTTCTGCTGTGATCAAAAGCTGCGCTTTTTTTTGAATACTATGTATAACTATACTATGAATGGCGCTTTTCTTCAAGGCCCCGGCTTCAGTCCACCCCGAAAAAACACTTGTGTTTTGATTGTGAATTCATTATACTTATGTACGGTGATTTGTCATTATTTTCTAAAACCTAGAAAGGAAGTCAACTATGAACTCTACAATCCGTAAACTTCGTAAAATCCCATTGATCAACCAGATTGCCGTAGGCCTTGTGATCGGCATCCTGATTGCTGTGTTCCTCCCTGGCGCCGTGCCGGTGGTGGGCATCTTCGGCGACCTGTTCGTCCGTGCCCTCAAAGGGGTGGCTCCCCTGCTGGTCTTCATCCTGGTGATGAACGCCATGGTCCAGCGGAAAGAAGGGGGCGAAACCCAGATGAAACCCATCATCACCCTCTATGTGATCGGCACTTTCGCCGCTTCCATCGTCGGGGTGACCCTGTCCTTCCTGTTCCCCCAGACCCTGATGCTCCAGCTGGGGAATTCCAAGGTGAATCCCCCCAGCGGCATTGCGGAAGTGGTCCACAACCTGGTGCTGAACATCGTGGACAATCCTCTGAACGCCATCCTGAACGCCAACTACATCGGCATCCTGGCCTGGGCAGTGATCATCGGCCTGGCCCTCCACAAGGCTGCCAGCCCGGAAACCAAGCATGTGCTGGAAGACCTGTCCGCCGGCATCACCAAAGTGGTCACCTGGGTGATCCATTTCGCTCCGTTGGGGATCATGGGCCTGGTGACCCAGTCCATCAGCGCCAGCGGCCTGTCCGCCCTGATTTCCTACTTCAGCCTGCTGGGGGTGCTGCTGGGGTCCTATTTCCTGGTGGCCCTGGTGATGAACCCCATCATCGTGTACCTGAACGTCCGCAAGAACCCCTACCCCCTGGTCTGGGCCACCCTGAAGGAAAGCGGCATCTACGCCTTCTTTACCCGTTCTTCCGCCGCCAACATCCCGGTGAACCTGACCCTGTGCAAACGGCTGGGGCTGAACCCGGATACCTACACCATTTCCATTCCCCTGGGAGCCACCATCAACATGGCCGGGGCTTCCATCACCATTTCCGTGCTGAGCCTGGCAGCCGCCCATACCCTGGGAGTAGCCGTGGATCTGCCCACCGCCCTGCTCCTGTGCATTGTTTCCACCGTGGGGGCCTGCGGAGCATCCGGTGTGGCCGGAGGTTCCCTGCTGCTGATCCCCGTGGCCTGTGCCTCCTTTGGGATCAGCAATGACATCGCCATGCAGGTGGTGGGGGTTGGCTTCATCATCAGCATCATCGAAGACGCCTGCGAAACCGCTCTCAACAGCAGCAGCGACGTACTGTTCACCGCCACCGCCGAATACGCCAGAAGGGCCCGGATGGGGACTCTCAAGGCGGAGGATATGGTGCCGAAAGAGATTGAAGAGGAAGAATAAAAAATTGGGGTGTGAAAGAATTCACACCCCAATTTTTTATTTTGCTCTCACCATGGCCGGCTTCAATTCCCCTTCCTCTTCGTACTGGGAATCGAACCGTTCATTCAGGTAATTGGTGTACAGATAAGCCAGGACAGCACCGGAGATGTTGTGCCAGGCGCTGAAGATGGCTCCCGGTACCCCGGCCATGGGCATGGAGGCGAAATGGGCCTTGGCCAGGCCGGTGGCCAGACCGGAATTCTGCATCCCCACTTCGATGGACAGAGCCACCATCTGTTTCCAGCTCATGCCGGTAAGTTTCCCAATGGCAAAGCCCAGCAGGTACCCCAGCACATTGTGGAGCATCACCACCAGCAGGATCAGTCCGGCACTGCTTAAGATGGCGTTCCGGCTGGCCCCGATGATCCCGGCGATCAGGAAGCTGATGACCATGCTGGAAACGGCGGGCAGGTAATCCACCGCTTCTTTGGCGAACTTGGGGAAGAAGTTCTTCACAGCCAGGCCCACCCCGATGGGTACGAACACGATCTGAAGGATGGAAACGAACATGCCCACCGGATCAAAGGAGATCTGCTTGCCCACCAGAAGCCAGGTGAGCAGCGGAGTCATAAGAGGGCTGAGCACCGTGGAGCAGCTGGTCATGGTCACAGAGAAAGGCACATCCCCATGGCTCATGAAGGTGATCACGTTGGAGGAAGTGCCTCCCGGGCAGGTGCCCACCAGCACCACCCCAACGGTCAGAGCCGGATCCAGATGGAAGGCTTTGGACAGCAGGAACGCCAGGAAGGGCATAACGAAATACTGGGCGCAGACCCCGAAGAAAATGTTCTTGGGCTGTTTCAGCACCAGGGCAAAATCATGAAGGCTGGTGGTCATCCCCATGCCGAACATAATGATTCCCAGCATTACACTGAGAATGGACACCCCGTAGGCCTTCCCCAACACCCAGGCAAAAGCGTGGGGGGCAAAGATCCCGATGCCCAGGAACACCACGGCGATAACGCCGAAATACTTGCCGATCAATCCGCATACTTTCTTCAAATCCATTTTCCTCATCCTTTCTGTTTCCGGAAACAAAAAAGCTCCGTCCCTGTAAAAGGGACGGAGCATGCTCCGCGATACCACCCATATTCCCCCGGGCCTTCCGGCCTGGGAGCACTCTGCAACGTACCAACATACGCGTTTCCACTAACGGGGATCAGCCGTCCGGACTTAATTTTGCTTCAGTCCGTCTCTTCCGGGAGGATTTTCCTTTCGGCCAGGCCGCCGGTTCACACCATCCACCGGCTCTCTGGAGGCACGCATCCAGAAAGTACTCTTTCCCATCATCAGATTTATTTATGAAGTTGTTTTGCTCTTCCTTGAAAAGCATGCCCTTATCTTACGAGGATAAGGGCATTTTGTCAAGAAAATATCCACGATATAAGAAAAACTTTTTAAGAGCAGGGATTATTGTAACAAATATGGCAAAAACAGTTTGGCCAGGCCCAGGAAAATGAAGAACCCGCACACATCGGTAAAGGTGGTGATGAAGATACTGGAGGCCACGGCCGGGTCGTAGTTCAGGGCCTTCAAAACCACCGGCACCAGGAAACCCACCAGGGCCGCGATCATCAGGTTGCAGATCATGGCCACCAGGATAATGAGCCCCAGGGCCAGGTTGTGGTTCATCCACACGATCACCGCTCCGGCGATCACCCCGTTTACCAGGCCGTTGATGAAGCCCACGGCAATCCCCCGGAGGATCCGGAGCCCGTTGCCGTGGAGCTTGATGTCCCCCAGAGCGAGGCCCCGGACCACCACAGCCAAAGTCTGGGTCCCGGCATTGCCCCCCATGCCGGCTACAATGGGCATGGCGGCAGCCAGAGCCACCACCTGGCTGATGGTGTCTTCGAACAGAGAAACCACCGAGGATGCCAAAAACGCCGTCACCAGGTTGATCAAGAGCCAGGGAAGCCGGAGCTTCACGCTTTCCAGCACCGTGCTGTCCACGTCTTCTTCCTTGCTGACACCGCCCATTTTCAGCATATCTTCGGTGTTTTCTTCTTCGATGACATCGATGATATCGTCAACGGTGATGATCCCCAGCATCCCTTTCCGTTTGTTCACTACCGGGATGGCATGGAGGTCGTATTTGGATACCAGACGGGCCACGTCTTC
Source organism: Acidaminococcus sp. HCP3S3_H5 (assembly GCF_052122235.1). Classification (NCBI taxonomy): domain Bacteria; kingdom Bacillati; phylum Bacillota; class Negativicutes; order Acidaminococcales; family Acidaminococcaceae; genus Acidaminococcus; species Acidaminococcus sp. HCP3S3_H5. The sequence continues at coordinate 121,985 of NZ_JBQKCS010000008.1, read as the reverse complement.
CTGGTCCGCTTCCGGCTCCACGGAAATCACATTGTCCTCCATGATGTCGTTTAAGGTGTCATAGTTCTTGGCCACCAGCAGTTCCCGGAGGGACACGGTACCCACCAGCTGTTTTTTCTCATTGAGCACATAGAGGATGTTGAGTTCTTCCGTCTTGGGGGCGATTTCCTTGACCTTTTCCAGGGCCTGGCTCACCGTAAGAGAATTGCGCATGGAAATGTATTCGGTGGTCATGATCCCGCCTGCGGTGCTTTCCCCATAGCCCAACAGGTTTCGGATCACTTCCTGGTCGCTGGATTTCATCAGCTTGACCAGTTCCTTCCGCCGGTTGGCGGGCATGTCTCCCAGGATATCCACGATATCGTCCTTGGACATGTGCTGGAAAATCCGGATGATCTTGTTCAGATCGAACAGTTTCATGATCCGGACCTGGAGTTCATCATCGGCCTGTTCGATGATTTCAGCCATCTGCTGGTCCGGCAGGATGGTGGCCAGGAACACGATATCGCTGTCGCTGGCTTCTTCCAGGGCATAGGCCAGGTCGATGGGGTGGGAATCTTCCACCAGCTTCAGGACCGCGTCCTTGTCTTTCCGGTTCAGGGCGGAAATCAGTTCATTTTCTACCCGTTCTTCCAGTTCTTCCTGTTTTTCTTCTACAGAATGGTTTTCTTTCTGTTCATCCATGCTGCACACTCTCCCCTCATGAGTCCCCGTCCTCCCCGGGGCCTTTATGGTGGGAAAGGCTGACCTTCCCCGGTCAGCGTTCCCCCGCTTTTACTTCCGCGTCAATGCCACGTCGTCCGACGAAAGCCATCCCACGGCGCCGTCAAAGCGGATGCATAGATTGTAGACTTTGTTTTCCACCGCGTTCCGGGTCTGGTTGATGGGTACAAAAATGGTCCCTTTGGGATAGAACCCCAGGGTCAGGCTGTCCTTGCCCGGCTCTGCGTAAAAGGGGACCCCGTTGCGGGTGGTCATCATGATGATTTTAGACTGCTGAAACCGTTCTTCCGTGGTGGAAGCATGGGCGGTGCCGGACAGTACCGGCAGGGCACCCACACTGACCAGGGAACAGAAGGCCAGAGCCAGGGTGATTTTCTTGAACATGGGACACCTCATTTCTCAGGAGGATGCCGCAAGGGCTTACACCACCTGGAAGATATAGAATTTCAGATAATCGGTTTCCGGCACATTGTACAGGATCGGGTGATCCGGAGCCTGCTGCCGGGCTTCCACCTGGCGCAGGGAAACCGCTGCATCCCGGGCCGCTTCGTGGAGCATTTCCACAAACAGCTCGCTTTTCATGAAATGGCTGCAGCTGCAGGTGGCCAGATAGCCTCCCCGGGGCAGCAGCTTCATGGCCTTCAGGTTGATTTCCTTGTATCCCCGGAAGGCGCTTTTCACTGTGTGGCTGCTTTTGGTGAAGGCCGGGGGATCCAGGATGATGAAGTCGAAGGGATGCTGCTTCTTTTCCTCCAGCTCCGTGAGATAGTCGAACACATTGGCTTCCACAGTCTGGATTTTGTCTTCCAGGCCGTTGAGGGCAAAGTTTTCCCGGGCCCGCTTCAGGGCTTCTCCGGAAATATCCACCGCCGTAACGCTGGCCGCTCCCCCTTTGGCTGCATTGAGGGCAAAGGGACCGGTGTGGGTAAAGCAGTCCAGTACATGTTTGCCGGCACAGATCCGGGATACCGCCAGCCGGTTGTATTTCTGGTCCAGGAAGTAGCCGGTTTTCTGGCCGTTCACCACATCCACCCGGTACTTGAGGCCGTTTTCCGTGATGATGGGCATCAGGTCCTTTTCCGTCAGGGTGCTACCAGGGATATCCGCAATGCCCTGGCCTTCCGTCAGGCCTTCCAGTTCCCGGATTTTCACATCGTTCCGTTCGTAGATGCCCTTTACCTCTTCTCCCATGGCCCGGAGCAGCTTCAGCAGCAGGGTGAAGATCATGGTTTTCCGCTGTTCCATGCCAAGGGAAAGCACCTGGGCCACCAGCACGTCATTGAACCGGTCCACGGTGAGCCCCGGGAATCCATCCGCTTCTCCGAAGATCAGCCGGCAGTCTTTGAAATCTTCACCGGGCATGACGGTTTTCCGGTAATCCAGGGCGTACTGGATCCGCCGTTCGAAAAAAGCTTCGTCGAACCGGTCATTGGCGTTCCGGGAAAGGAGCCGGACCCGGATCTTGGAATGGTCGTTGTAGAAGCCGGTGCCGATGTATTTGCCCTTCTTCTCGCTGACCACGTCCACCAGGTCCCCGTTTTCCACAGGGCCGGCAATATCCAGCACTTCGTCTCCGAACACCCAGGGATGCCCGCCCCGGGCCATTTTTTCCCCTTTGCGGGTAATGGTCACTTTCGTATAGTCACGCATGCGCTTCTCCGTCCTCCCGGTAAATGTCGTATAGTTTATTGTACCATATGTAACGGGTGATGGGAACGGGTTTTGGTATGCAAAAAAGGTGCTGTTGCAGGAGCAACAGCACCTTAGTCAGCGGTCCACGGTCAGCTGTCAGCGGCCAAAGGAAGGCAAACCCATCCGCATTTGCCTTTGAACACAGCCCTCCGGGCGGCCGGGATGGGCTCGCCTGCGGCAAGCCCCTACGCCGTTGGGGTCAGGGGATTTCCTTCGGTCCCCAGGGCCCTTTGTTCTCCCACACTCCGACTCTGACGGCGTAGGGGCGCGCCGAAGGCACGCCCTTCCCGGCCTCCGGTTTTCTCCATTCAACAAAAATTTGCCTGCAAATTTTTTTCATCCGGCTGTTGACCGTTGACGGGGCTGCCAGACATCCCTTTACCTCCCAAATATCCTGTCGATCAGCCCCTGGATCCCGCTGGGGTCCTTTTTGGGCTGGGGCTGGGGCGCCGGGGCCGGGGCGGCCGGGGTCTCCTGTTCCCGGGCCTTCCGGGTGTTTTCGTCCAGCTTCCCCACCTGCTTTTCCAGGCTGGCCAGGCTGTTTTTCAGATTGGTGTCATCGTACCGGGTGCCCACAATGTCCCGTTTCATGCTCCGGACTTCCTTTTCCAGCAGCAGCTGCTGGCTGTCCAGCCGGAGATACAGCCCGAAAGTGCACAGCAGATTCCCCGCCAAAAGCCCCACCACGATTTTCTGGAACCCAGTCATACCACGCCTCCTGAAAAAATTTTCCCCATTGTAGCACAATGGACGGTCAACGGTCAACAGCCAAAGGAAGGCAAATGCATCCGCATTTGCCTTTGAACACAGCCCTCCGGGCGGCCGGGATGGGCTCGCCTGCGGCAAGCCCCTACACCGTTGGAGTCAGGGGATTTTCTTCGGTCCGCAGGACCCGTTGTTCTCCCACACTCCGACTCTGACGGCGTAGGGGCGCGCCGAAGGCACGCCCTTCCCGGCCGCCGGTTTTCTCCATTCAACAAAAATTTGCCTGCAAATTTTTTCATCCGGCTGTTGACCGTTGACAAAAAAGGGCTGTTGCTCACGCAACAGCCCTTTCACCCGCATCATTTCGGATAATTGGAAGAAGAATTCTCTTTCAGCAGCACATCGTGTGCCCCGCCTTCCACCAGGCTGGTGGCGGATACCAGGGTCAGTTTGGCCTTTTTCTGCAGTTCGGGGATGGTGAGAGCCCCGCAGTTGCACATGGTGGACCGCATCTTGGAGATGGTCAGGTTCACGTTGTCTTTCAGGCCGCCGGCGTAAGGAACGTAGGAATCCACCCCTTCTTCGAAGGACAGCTTCTTGTCCCCGCCCAGGTCATACCGCTGCCAGTTCCGGGCACGGGCGGAACCTTCGCCCCAGTATTCCTTCATGTAGGTGCCGTTGATGTTCACCTTGTTGGTGGGGGATTCGTCGAACCGGGCGAAATACCGGCCCAGCATCAGGAAGTCGGCGCCCATGGCCAGAGCCAGGGTCATGTGGTAGTCGTACACGATACCGCCGTCGGAGCAGATGGGCACATAGATGCCGGTTTCCTTGTAGTATTCGTCCCGGGCCTTGGCCACTTCGATAACGGCAGTAGCCTGGCCCCGGCCGATCCCCTTCTGTTCCCGGGTGATGCAGATGGAGCCGCCGCCGATACCGATCTTCACAAAGTCAGCACCGCATTCTGCCAGGAACCGGAAGCCTTCCGCGTCAACCACGTTGCCGGCCCCTACCTTGACGGAATCACCGTATTTGTCCCGGATCCATTTCAGGGTCCGTTTCTGCCATTCGCTGTAGCCTTCGGAAGAGTCGATGCACAGTACGTCCGCACCGGCTTCCACCAGGGCCGGTACCCGCTGTTCATAGTCACGGGTGTTGATGCCGGCGCCTACCACATGGCGTTTCTGGCTATCCAGCAGTTCCAGGGGATACTGTTTGTGGGTGGAATAGTCTTTCCGGAACACCATGTACATCAGGTTGCCCTCTTTGTCGATAATGGGCAGGGTGTTCAGTTTGTGTTCCCAGATAATATCGTTGGCCTGTTTCAGGGTGATGTCGCTGCTGCCGACCACCATGTCAGCCACCGGAGTCATGAAGTTCTTGACCTGATCTTCCATGTTCATCCGGCTGATCCGATAGTCACGGCTGGTAACGATCCCTTCCAGATGGCCGTTCTTGCTGCCGTCGCTGGTAACAGCCATGGTGCTGTGACCGGTTTTTTCCTTCAGAGCCAGTACATCGGCCAGGGTGCTGTCCGGACGCAGGTTGGAATCGCTGACCACGAACCCGGCCTTGAAGCTCTTGACCCGGGCCACCATGGCGGCTTCGCTTTCGATGGTCTGAGACCCGTAGATAAAGGAGATGCCCCCTTCCCGGGACAGGGCGATGGCCATGTTGTCGTCGGAAACGGACTGCATGATAGCGGAAACCAGGGGAATATTCAGGGTCAGAGCCGGTTCTTCACCCTTTTTAAATTTCACCAGCGGAGTCTTCAGACTCACATTTGCCGGAATGCATTCGCTGGAAGAATATCCAGGAACTAAAAGATACTCGCTGAAAGTATGGGCAGGTTCATCATAGATAAAAGCCATTGTATATCCCCCTTTGAAATATTTTTCTCATTTTAGCACCAGTCTGTCACAAATGCAACAGGTTTTTCTGGTCTTTTCCTTCAGAAGTCTATCTGTTACGGAAACAGACCGCAGGGGCTGGAATACTTCTGCGGTCTGTAACATCATCTTATTTCGTCTTCAGCCGGCGGAGGGCTCTCCAGGCAATGTCCTGGCGGAAATGGGCCCCGTCGAAGTGGATCTTGTCCACCGCGTCATAGGCTTTCTGCTGGGCGGCAGGGATGCTGTCAGCCACAGCAGTGACTCCCAGCACACGGCCTCCGTTGGTGAGGATCTTCCCGTCCTCTTCCCGGGTGCCGGCGTGGAACACCACCACGTCTTCCATGGCTCCTGCAGCCTTCAGGCCGGTAATGGGCAGACCCTTTTTGTAGGATCCGGGATAGCCGCCGCTGGCCATGACCACGCACACGGCGGACTTGTCGCTCCATTCCACCATTTCAGGCTTCAGGGTGCCTTTGGCGCAAGCCACCATGATCTCTGCCAGGTCGCTTTTCAGCAGGGGCAGCACCACCTGGGTTTCCGGATCCCCGAACCGGGCGTTGAATTCCACCACCTTCACGCTGTCCCCTTTAATCATGAGACCGGCGTACAGGCAGCCGGAATAAGGCCGTCCTTCCTTGGCCAGGGCGTCCACAATGGGCCGCAGCACTTCCTTCACGGTCTTTTCCTTCAGGGCGTCGGTCATTACCGGTGCCGGGCAGTAAGCCCCCATGCCCCCGGTGTTGGGCCCCTGGTCTCCGTCGTTCACCCGTTTATGGTCCTGGGCAGCCAGCATGGGCACAATAGTCTTCCCGTCGGTGAAAGCCAGGAGGGAGGCTTCCTCCCCTTCCATGAACTCTTCGATGACCACCCGGTTGCCGGCGCTGCCGAACTTGTGGGCACCCATCATTTCATCCAGGGCATCCAGGGCTTCGTCCTTGGTCATGGCCACCACGACCCCTTTGCCGGCAGCCAAGCCGTCTGCCTTGATCACAATGGGGGCGCCTTTTTCTTCCACAAAGGCTCTGGCATCTGCCAGGTTGTCGCATACTTTAAAGAAGGCGGTGGGCACTCCGTACTTCTCCATCAGTTCCTTGGAGAAGATCTTGGAGCCTTCGATTTCCGCCGCTTTGGCACTGGGCCCGAAAATGGTCAGACCCCGGGCGTTGAACACATCCACGATGCCGGCCACCAGAGGAGCTTCCGGCCCCACCACCGTCAGATCGATGGCGTGCTTTTCCGCCCAGTCCGCCAAACCGTTCAGATCCGTAATGTCCAGGTTCACACATTCCGCCAGGTCCTTCATGCCCGGATTCCCGGGGGCTGCGTAGAGTTTCGTCACCTTTTTGCTTTGGGCCAGCTTCCAGACCAGGGTATGTTCCCGGCCGCCGCCGCCAATTACCAGTACCTGCATGCTAAGGCCTCCCTTATTTTTCGCTGTCCAGCTGCTTCTTCAGATAGGCTGCAATGGCCGTATCGTATTCCGCCGTATGGGCAAAGGCTTCCTGGGCCAGCATTTTCCGGGTGTGGAGATCGATGTCCCCTTTTTCCTTCAGCAGGTGGATCAGGTCTTCATACCGGTCCGGATTGGTGATGATCACCACATCGTGGAAGTTCTTGGCAGAAGCCCGGACCATGGCCGGACCGCCGATGTCGATGTTTTCGATGGCTTCGGCTTCGGTTACATCCGGTTTGGCAATGGTCTGCTGGAAGGGATACAGGTTCACCACCACCAGGTCAATGGGCTGGATCCCGTTCTTCTTCATGTCTTCCATATGTTTGGGATTGCTGCGCACAGCCAGGATGCCCCCATGGATCTTGGGATTCAGGGTCTTTACCCGGCCGTCCATCATTTCCGGGGTCCCGGTTACGTCGCTTACGTAGGTCACCGGCACGCCAGCTTCCTTCAGCACCTTCATGGTGCCGCCGGTGGAGATGATTTCCACCCCATTGTTGTTCAGGAAATAGCCCAGCTTCACAATGCCGGTCTTGTCAGAAACGCTCAGTAATGCTCTGCGAATTTTCAGCATGGATTGTTCTCCTTATTTACGGATTTTCACTTTCCGGCCGTTTACAGTCAGCCGGTCTTCCGCCCACAGCTTCACCACTTCCGGCAGGATGGTATGTTCCTGGACCAGGATCCGGGCGGCCAGGGTGTCATGGGTATCTTCGTCCAGCACAGGTACGGCGGCCTGCATGATGATGGGGCCGGTATCCATCCCTGCATCCACAAAGTGGACGGTGCAGCCGGCGATCTTCACCCCGTAGTTCAGAGCCTGTCCCTGGGCATCCAGTCCCGTAAAGGACGGCAGCAGGGCCGGATGGATGTTGATGATCTTGTGGTACCAGGAATTCACGAAATCCCCGCTGAGGATCCGCATGAATCCGGCCAGCACCACCAGTTCCACCCCTGCTTCCCGGAGGGTCTTGTCAATGGCGGCTTCGAAGGAAGCCTTGTCCACAAAATCCTGACGGGCAATGGCGCAGTGAGGGATCCCCATCTTTTCCGCCCGCTGGAGGGCATAGGCTTCCGGACTGTCGCTGATCACCACGGCGATTTCGATGGGCAGGTTTTCTTTTTTGATTTTGTCGGCCACGGCCTGGAAATTGCTTCCCCGGCCGCTGACCAGTACCCCGATTTTCCGTTTAGTCACCGAAAACCCCGCCTTTCATCACGGTCTTTTTGGTGCCGGGCACCACATGGCCCAGTTCGTAGAAGGTTTCCCCGTTTTCTTTCAGATGAGCCCGGACGGCGTCGGCTTCGGAAGGATCCACCACCAGCACCATGCCAACCCCCATGTTGAAGGTCCGGTACATTTCCTTCACCGGAACATTGCCCCATTCCTGGAGCTTTTTGAACACAGCGGGCACTTCCCAGGCGTCTGCATGGACTTCCGCGTCACAGTTTTCCGGCAGGATCCGGGGAATGTTGTCATAGAAGCCGCCCCCGGTGATGTGGACCATACCGTGGAGATCGAATTTTTTGATCATGGGCAGGATGGTCCGGGGATACAGCCGGGTGGGAGTCAGCAGTTCCTCACCCAGGGTTTTGCCGAATTCCGGAATGTAGGTGTCCACCGTGAAGCCCTGAGCTTCGAAGCAGATTTTCCGTACCAGGGAGAACCCGTTGGAATGGACCCCGGTGGAAGGCAGACCCAGGAGGACGTCCCCGGCCTTCACCTTGTCCCCGGTGATCATCTTGCTCCGTTCCACCACGCCTACGCTGAAGCCGGCGATGTCGTATTCGTCATTGGCATAGAACCCGGCCATTTCAGCGGTTTCCCCGCCGATCAGGGCACAGCCGCTTTCCTTGCAGGCATTGGCCACCCCTTTGACGATGTCGGCGATTTTCTGGGATTCCACCTTGGCGGTGGCGATGTAATCCAGGAAGAACAGAGGTTCCGCCCCCTGGACCAGGATATCATTGACGCACATGGCCACGGCGTCCTGGCCGATGGTGTCGTGACGGTCCATCATAAAGGCGATCTTCAGCTTGGTGCCCACACCGTCGGTACCGGAAACCAGCACCGGATCCTGGTATTTGTTCCCCAGGGCAAACAGGCCCCCGAAGCCCCCCAGGTCCCCGATGACTTCCGGACGGTAGGTGGCCCGGACGCTGTCCTTCATCAGTTCCACGGCTTTGTTGCCGGCGTCGATATCCACCCCTGCATCTGCGTATGTAATGACCTTTTTCTCGCTCACGCTGTTTCCTCCTTAGCAACCCAGTTCAAACTGTAATTTGGATCCTTTTTTCATTTCTTTATCTGCTCCATCCGGATAATGGGAATTGAAGCAGGCATAGCACATATCATCGGGTTTCAGCACGGACAGGCTGGCCCGGAGTCCTTCCATGGTAATGTAATGGAGGCTGTCCGCCTTGATGTACTGGCGGATCTCTTCTTCCGTCTTGCTGGCGGCGATCAGTTCTTTCCGTTCGGAAGTGTCGATGCCGTAGAAGCAGGAATCCATTACAGGGGGCGAACTGATGCACACGTGCACCGCCGTGGCTCCCGCATCCCGGAGCAGCTGGACGATCTTGCCGCTGGTGGTGCCCCGGACGATGGAGTCATCCACCATCACCACGGATTTCCCTTCCACCAGGCTCCGGTTGGCGTTCAGTTTCAGCCGCACCGCATTGAGGCGCTGTTTCTGGGTGGGCTGGATGAAGGTCCGGCCGATGTATTTGTTCTTGGTGAGCCCTTCCACAAAGGGGATCCCGGCTTCCAGGCCGTAGCCGATGGCTGCAGGGGTGCCGGAATCGGGCACGGAAATCACCACATCCGCCTTGATCCCCCTGGTTTCCCGGGCCAGGATCCGTCCCATGTTCAGACGGGCCTGGTATACGCTTTCCCCGTCGATGATGCTGTCGGGACGGGCGAAATACACGTATTCGAAAATACAGTGGGCACAGTGGGCCGGTTTGTGGGTGCTGTACATGATGCTTTTGGGTTCTGTTTCCTCGTTGTCGATGACGATCATTTCCCCGGGCTTCACGTCCCGCACATAGTGGGCCCCCACCAGATCCAGAGCGCAGGTTTCACTGGCCACCACCCAGCCGTGGTCCAGCCGGCCCAGGCACAGAGGCCGGAAGCCGTAGGGATCCCGGAAGGCGATCAGCTGGTCATCGTTCATGATGAGGATGGCAAAGGCACCCCGGATGGTGTCAGCCGCTTCCGCCACCCGTTCCGGCAGGGTCTTTTTCCGGCTCCGGGCGATCAGGCTCAGCACCACTTCGCTGTCGATGGTGGTCTGGAACACCACCCCGTCGTTGGCCAGTTCCTTCCGGAGCTGGGCGGCGTTGGTCAGGTTGCCGTTGTGGCTGAGGGCCAGGTTGCCCCCGTCATAGAACACCTTCAGCGGCTGCACATTGTAGGGCATGCTGGCCCCGGTGGTGGAATACCGTACATGGCCGGCGGCAATGCAGCCGTCCAGGCCCTTCAGTCCGTCCTTGAACACATCGTTCACCAATCCCATGCCCTTTTTGATGTGCATGTGCCGGCCGTCGGTGACAGCGATGCCGGCGCTTTCCTGGCCTCTGTGCTGGAGAGCGAACAGCCCCCAGTAGGTATTCAGTGCCACGTCGTCTTTCTTGGAATAGATGCCGAAGACCCCGCATTCTTCATGGAGCTTGTCTTCCGCAAAAAACTTGTCCCCCATAGTTCCTCCCGTTTCCTTATGCTTTGGCAGCGGCGGCTCTGGCAGCAGCCAGTTTTTCCCCTTTGGCTTTCACTTCTTCCTTCATCTTGGCCCGGGCTTCCGCCAGTTTGGTCACCAGTTCCGGATACTTCACCGCCAGGATCTCCACGGCGAAGATGGCGGCATTCTTAGCCCCGTTGATGGCCATGGTGGCCACGGGAATGCCGGAAGGCATCTGCACGAAGCTCAGGAGAGAATCCATCCCGTTGAGAGGGGTGGCGTTGATGGGAATCCCGATCACCGGCACCGTGGTGAAGGCGGCGATGAATCCGCCCAGATGGGCCGCTGCACCGGCGGCGGCAATGATGACTTCCACACCCCGGTCACGGGCGCCGGCGGCGAATTCCTGTACCAATTCCGGAGTCCGGTGGGCGCTGGCCACCACTACTTCCACCTCTACCCCGAATTCCTTCAGAGTTTTTTCCGCAGGTTCCAGCACCGGCCAGTCCGAATTGCTTCCCATGATAATTGCTGCTTTCATTCGTGAGCACCTCCAATAAAAAAGGCCCTTGATACCGCCCGCACAGCCAGTGTTCAAGTTTCTCAGAGCCAAACCACCACAATAATTTATACTCCTATTCTATCAACGGACCGGGGCTCTGTCAATGTTTTATCGAACTTTTATAACATAAGTTACACTATCGTTCGAAAAGGGAGAGGCAGCCAGGTGGGTAAGTGGCTAGGTGGGCGGCAGGATGGGAGACTCTGCTCCAACCGTAGGGGCGGCAGGCCCGGCCGCCCGCAAAATGAGCCGCCAGCCACCGGATGAGCGGGCAGCCCGCCCAGGACCGCCGTACCCCCTTTTGTGCAGCAGCCCCTCCAATATGCTATAATAGGACCAAAGAGGTGATTCCCATGAAACAATCCATTTGGAAACGGTTTTTCCTGACCATCCTTACGGCCTTTTCCGTCTGCGGTTCGGCGCTGGCGGCCGGGGCCATTCCGGTGCCCAAACCCGGGCGGATCGGCTCTCCTGTGCCCCGGCCCACGGTGCCGGTGGGCGGCTTCCAGAATCACAGTCCCATTCCCACTCCCGTTTACACTCCTGTAACCCCCTCCCGTCCCATCCAGGTCCAGAAGATCCCCCTCCGGCCCATTGTCCAGCCCATGACCGAGTCCCTGGCTCCCACCGGGAAACAGGTGGGGGTGTTCAAACCCAACCTGACCCTGTTTTCCTGGGCTTCTCCCCGGGATATCGGAACCCCCTTCGGCCGGACCTTCCTGAACAATCCCAAGGATTCTCTGGCCTGGTGGAAGCCTGCCAGCGCCATCACCCAGGGAGACATCTTTCAGAGCCGTCTGGCAAGGCTGGTGGAAGAGGTGAAGTGAAAAAAATCCTGCTGCAGCCTGCAGCAGGATTTTTTTGTCAGCGGTCAATGGTCACTGGACGAAGGAGAGCATCTGCCAAAGGCAGATGCTCCTGAAGGGAAACGCAGCCCTGAGGGCTGCGTTTCCCTTCAAAGAAACCCGCCAGCGGCGGGTTTCCTCCTCCGGCCGCCGACCGTTGACAGCGCGGCGCCCAGGCACCGCGCTTTTATTTCACCCACACAATGGTGGCCCCGAATCCCCCTTCATTCAGGGGGGCCATTTCGGTTTTCAGCACATTGGGATGCTGGTCCAGGTATTCCAGGAGGCCTTTCCGCAGCATGCCGGTGCCTTTCCCGTGGACCAGACGGAACCGGTCCATCCCGGCCAGCAGGGCATCGTCAATGGCCTTGTCCACATAGGGGATGGCTTCATCCACGGTCTTGCCCCGCACATCGATCTGCACCGTGGCGTCCTGGGCCTTCTTCACAAACAGGTTGTGGCCCTGGCTGGTGCTCTTCTTCAGGGTCCGGTGGGTGCTCCGGGGCTGGCTGGGCGCTTCCTTCAGCAACAGGCAGTCCTTCAGCTTCAGATTCATCTTCATGATCCCGATCCGCACGGTGACTTCCTTGCCGTTCAGGGCCACAATGGTGCCGCTCTGGCCGATTTTCTTCACATACACCTTCTTGCCCACCGCCGCATTGCCGCTGGTGAGCCCCTGACCTTCCGGCATGGGCTTCCCGTCAATGGAGAAGTTCTTGTTCAGCACCTTCCGGGACAGTTCCGCCAGCTGTTCCACCTTCCGGCTTTCCACCATGTCCTGGTTGGCCCGCAGTTCCTTCAAAATGGAAGTGGATTCCCGCCGGGCGTTCCGGTACAGTTCGTCCGCCTGTTCCCGGGCCTTCCGTAAAATGGCGTTCCGGCTCTTTTCCAGGTCCTGCTTCTGACGGGTCAGTTCGTTCTTCAGGTATTCCGCTTCCCGCTGGAGGGAGGCGATTTCGTCCTTCCGGCTTTCATATTCCCGGCGCTCCCCTTCCAGGTTCTGGAGCACCCGTTCCATATTGCTGTGGCCTTCTCCGATGAAGGTCTTGGCTTCGTCCAGGATCTCCTGGGGCAGCCCCAGCCGTTTGCTGATGTAGAAGGCGTTGGAACTGCCGGGCACACCCATGAGCAGCTTGTAGGTGGGCCGGAGGGTTTCCGGATCGAATTCCACACTGGCGTTTTCCATACCCTCATGCTCGTAGGCAAAGGTCTTCAGTTCGCTGTAGTGGGTGGTCATGATGGTAAGCACCTTTTTGTTGTACAGGTACTCGATCATGGCCATGGCCAGGGCCGCCCCTTCGGTGGGATCAGTCCCTACGCACACTTCGTCCACCAGCACCAGGTCCCCTTCCCGGACTTCATCCAAAATGGAGATCATGTTCTTCATATGGCCGGAGAAAGTAGACAGGCTCTGTTCAATGCTCTGTTCATCCCCGATATCCGCATAGACACCGCCGAACACCGGCAGGATGGCTTCTTTGGCCGGGACGAACATCCCTGCCTGGGCCATGAGGGCGAACACCCCCACGGTCTTTAAGGCCACGGTTTTCCCGCCGGTATTGGGGCCGGTGATCAGCAGGGTGGTGAAATCGTCCCCCAGGTTGATGTCCAGAGGCACCACCTTTTCCTGGTCCAGGAGAGGATGGCGTCCCTGGGTAATCCGCAGCCGCTGCTGGAGGATCATCATGGGCCGGCAGCAGTGGAGCTTCTGGGCCAGGGCGGCCTTGGCACCGATGAGATCCACCTGGGCCGCCACTTCCAGGGAGCTGAGGATGTTTTCCGCCTCGCTGCCCACATGGCCGGTGAGAGTCCGGAGGATCCGTTCCACTTCTGCCTGTTCCTCCAGCCGGTATTTCTTGATGTCGTTGTTCAGGTTCACCACTGCCATAGGTTCCACGAACAAGGTGGCCCCGCTGGCGCTCTGGTCATGGACCACCCCGGGGAAGTTCAGCCGGTATTCCTGTTTGATGGGGATTACGTACCGGTCTTCCCGCATGGTCACCAGGGCATCCTGGAAGTATTTCTGGTTGTTGGGATCGTGGAGGATATTGGTGAGTTTGTCCTTCACCCGGTTCTTGGCCGCCAGGATCCCGGTGCGCAGGCCCTGGAGCTTTACGGAAGCGTTATCCTTGATGTTCCCCTTTTCATCCAGGGCGCTGGACAGCTGCTTGCTCAGCCGGGTGAAATCCCCCAGCTGGGGACCATAATCCCGGAGGGCCGGAGCGTTTTCCGTGTCTTCCAGCAGGAACTGCTTCAGATGCCGGAGCCCGTCGATGGTGTCTCCGATGGCCTTGAAGTCTTCCGGCTCCAGGATGCTCCCTACCCGGGTCCGTTTCACCAGGGGACTGATATCCGTCATGCCCCCCAGGGGCAGCCGTTTCCCTTCGTCCAGCAGCTGGACGGCTTCGGCAGTTTCCTCCTGGGCCAGTTTCACCTGTTCGAACCGGCTGGAGCTCACCAGGTCCAGGGCCAGTCTCCGGCCCAGAGAAGTCCCTGCCTGGTCCGCCAGGAGCGCCTTCACTTTATCGAATTCCAATGTATTGACAGCAAATTTCCCCATGCTTACAAAACTCCTCTGAAATAATGTCCCCGGGTGGTGTGGGGCCGGTTCTCTTCCACTTTGGTGTCCCCGTCCAGCACGCCCCGGTACAGGGCGGTCAGTTCACCCAGCTCTTCGGCGGTATAGCCCCGGCCATCGATCCGCAGCCGGGCGATCCCGGCCTTTTCCATATCCGGCACATTGGCCAGCATGGACAAGGGATGGCCGTTGAGCACGTGCATCCGGCCGAACTGGTCCTGCTTCAGAGGGAACTTTTCCTTCTTCCGGTCTTCCAGGAATCCCTGCTCTTTGCAGTGGAAGCTGCAGGATCCTTTGTGCAGGTTCCCCAGGAAACTCCCTTCCACACAGTATTCGCTGACCATCATTTCCAGGGCCCCTTCCGCCAGACACTCAATGGGGAGCGGGCTCTTCTTCACCAGGGCCCCCACCTGCTGGAGGGTCAGTTCCGGAGACAGGGTTACCCCGGCAAAGCCCTGTTCCTGCCAGAACAGGATGCTCTGGCTGTTGTAGGCGTTCATGTCATAATCCAGCCACAGAGGCAGCCCCAGCTCCTGGGCCATTTCCACCAGCCCGTTGTTGGCGATCAGGAACCCGTCGGGCTGGAGAGCCGCCCACTGGGCCAGGGCGCTCCGGAAGTACTTCAGCTGGCCTTCGCTGACGATCCGGCTGGTGGCCGCCATCCACTGTTTCCCCCGGGCCCGGGTCCAGCCGCTGATGGTGCTGTAATCTTCCAGGGTAAGGAGAGGCAGGGTGTAGCTGTCCCCTCCCACCAGCAGCACATCGGCTCCGGCTTCCAGGGCCACTTTGGCCTTTTCCAGGGTGTCCACCTGGACGCTGAGCTGGCTGTGTTTCCGGGTGCCGTGGTTTTCCCGCTGCCGGAGCACTTCCCTGTGCCACACAGCCTTTTTCCGGGGAGGCAGGAAGGCGTCCAGCCGCTTCTGGGTCAGTTCTTCCACGGCTGCCCGGCGGGCTTCGTTGATTTCGCTCATGGGGACCATGACCCCTTCATCCAGGCGGCAGACCAGTTCTCCCAGGGAGAATTCCGTGGTCCCCAGCCGGTCCAGCTGCTTTTTCACCGCAGCTTCATCCAGGGCATGTTTCCGGGCTTTTTCCACAATGAACCCGGTTTTTGCAGAGCCGGTATTCCCTTCTTCGTCGGTCACTTTCACTTCCATGGGCTGGCCCAGGCGAGCGGTGACTTCTGCATACAGAGGGATCCGTTTCTTGTGGTCTTCTCCAAAATACTGGGCGGCATACTGCATCAGTTCATTGTCATAGGTCCGGAACACCCGGTCGTTGAGCCGGATTCCCCGGGGTACGGGAATGGTGACGCTGCTGCCTGCCCGGGCCACCGGCACCTCTTTCCCGTTTACGGTCATATGTTCCACGGAGGTGCCCACCCGGCCCCCTACGCTGACCCAGAATTCCAGTCCGTCTCCCAGGTGCAGGTCCCGGTCCAGCTTCAGGGTGCCGGCGGTATGATCCTTGGCAAGGCTCTGGACCCGGCCCAGGAGCACTCCCCGGTTGTTGGGCCGCCGGTCGCTCATCATGGTCCGTCCAGGCCGGTTCACCATATAGGCAGTGGTGAAATCCCGGTTGAAGATCTGTTCGATGTTATCCCGGTCTTCCTGGGGCACTTCATAATGGCCGGCCAGGTAGCTGTCAATGGCCCGGCGGTAAATGTCCGTCACCACCGCCACATATTCCGGCCGCTTCATCCGGCCTTCGATCTTGAAAGAATGGATCCCCGTTTCGATCAGCTGGGGCAGCACATCCAGGGTGTTCAGGTCTTTGGGGGACAGCAGGTAATGGCCGGCATCCACCTTGGCCAGCAGGTCCTTCCCGTCCTTGTTCACCAAAGTGTAGGGCAGCCGGCAGGGCTGGGCACACCGGCCCCGGTTGCCGCTGCGGCCTCCGATCATGCTGCTCATGAGGCACTGGCCGCTGTAGCACACGCACAGGGCTCCGTGCATGAATCCTTCAATCTTGCCCGGGGTGATATTACAGATGGTCTTCAGATCCTTCAGGGAGGTTTCCCGGGCCATCACCGCCTGTTCCATACCATTGTGGTATGTAAACAGAGCCCCGGCGGAATTGGTCACCGTCATCTGGGTACTGGCGTGAAGGGGCAGTTCCGGCGCCACCTGCCGGGCCACCCGGATCACCCCCAGGTCCTGGACGATGATCCCGTCCACCCCGATATTGCTCAAAAAGCACAGGTATTCCCCCATATCAGGCATTTCCCCGTCATCCACCAGGGTGTTCACCGTTACATAGATCTTTACCCGGTGGAGATGGGCGAACCGGATGGCCCGGGTCATTTCCTCCGGTCCGAAGTTTTCCGCATAGGCCCGGGCGCCAAAATGGCTGCCCCCCAGGTACACCGCGTCGGCACCGGCAAACACAGCCGCTTCCAAAGCTTCCCAGGTGCCTGCCGGGGACAGCAGTTCGATATCTTTTCTTTCCATTAGAGACTCCTTTATGATCCAGCAGGGATGATCCCTGAATACGTACAATCCATGACTTTTTATTTTATCATATTCCTCCGGAGATGGCCAGAAGGAGGAGGCTCCCGGTTCCCTCATGAACAATTAAAAAAAACTCTGTGAAAAGTGCAGAAATCTGTTGTATTTTTTTACAGTCCGTATATACTTATAAAAGTGTTTTGCGCGCAGGGACAGGATTCTTCCGGATTGCTCCGTTAGCGGGGAGCCTGGACGGTCCTGTCCGGTGAGAAAATAAGAAAAGAGGTGCCTCATGGCTCCAGATACCCGTGCTTCCCAATTCCATACCCCGGACCGGACCGCTCTCCAGGAGTACGTCTGCGCCCATTTAGATGAAGCCATTGCCAAAGGCTGGATCCGACTGTATTTCCAGCCCATTGTTCGGAGCCTGTCCTATACCCTCTGCGGTTTCGAAGCCCTGGCCCGTTGGCAGGACCCGGTCCACGGGCTGATTTCCCCGGGCATCTTCATCCCTGCCCTGGAAAAATCCGGCACCATCCACAAGCTGGACCTGTGCATGGTGGACCAGATCTGCGCCCATTACCATCCCCGGGCTGATGAAGGCATGGCCATGGTGCCGGTTTCCTTCAACCTGTCCCGGCTGGACTTTTTTGCCTGCAATTTATTTGAAGAGATCAACGGCCGGGTGGACCGGGCCGGCATCCCTCACAGCCAGCTGGCTCTGGAAATCACCGAAAGCGTCTTTGTCCAGGACATGAGCTCCATTGCCCCGGTGCTGGACCAGTTCCGGTCCGCCGGTTACGAGATCTGGATGGACGACTTTGGCAGCGGCTTTTCTTCTTTGAACGTACTGAAAGACTATGGTTTCGACACCATCAAGCTGGACATGGCCTTTCTGGACAGTTTCACTGACCGGGCCCGGACCGTGGTGAAAAATGTGGTCCGGATGGCCAAAGAGCTGGACATCTTTACCCTGGCGGAAGGAGTAGAGACCCCTGACCATGCGGAATTCCTCCGTTCCATCGGCTGCGACCGGCTCCAGGGATTCCTGTTCAGCCGTCCCCTGGAAGTGGTGGATTCCCGCTGGGTGGCAGAAAAAGTGGGGCTGTTCCACGAAACAGACGCCATGCGCCGGTATTTCGATGAGGCAGACCGGGTGAATCTGATCACCGACAGTCCCCTGGCCCTGGTGGAATTTAAAAAAGATCAGGCTGACAGACACCAGTTCCAATTCTTCTTTTCCAACAGCGCCTATCAGAAGGTGACCCGGTCCATGGGCTTCCCCAATCCGGAAGCCGTGGCTGCAGACATGAGCCGGCCGGACAGCTTTTTGTGGAAGACCCTGGCCCCCTGCATCCAACAGGTAGCGGAACCGGGCCAGAAAGGGTCCGTCACCTTCCAGAGTCAGAGACAGTTCTTCTGGCTCCAGATACACCTGATTGCCCAGGCCAATGACTATTACCTGTACAAATGCCGGCTCCAGAACATCACTACCACCATGGACCGGCTCCAGGCAAACAAACTCCAGGGACTCCAGGACCGGGTCTATGAACTGTACAACACAGTGACCCTGCTGGATATGGACAAAAAAGAGGCCCGTCCCCTGGCCTTCTGGTACAAAAACTCCCCCTTCCAGCCAGGGAGGACCTTCGACAGCCCCAAAGCCTGGGACTACTACATCAGCAATTTCATCCATCCAGACGACCAGGACCGGTTCCGGGAATTCAGCAACGTGAACACCCTGGAAAAGCGGTGCGACCCCAAAGATGGAATCCTGGCGGACTACTTCCGGTCCCGGATGCCCAATGGGATCTACCAGTGGAACATGCACGGGATGATCCTGCTGCCGGAAAGATTCGGCCGCAAAGCCCTCCACGTGGCCCGGATCTGCCGCTACGGAGATGCCGCCACCGCCCGCCAGCTGATACGGGTGTATGAGGAGTATTTTGGGAAGTGAAAAAGGGGCTGTTGCATAAGCAACAGCCCCTAGCTATAGAGCCGCATAGCGGCTCAAGTCGGGAGTCTGAAGTCTGGAGCCGAATGATAAATTTGCAGGCAAATTTTTGAATGTGTAGAACCTTTGGATGAAATGATATCCCAGGTCGATTTCGAGTCTGGTTCTATACAATCGAAAGGATCCGTCCAACCAGGCGGATCCTTTCCTGAGGCTTCCGACTCCCGACTCCTGACTTCCGACTAAAAGGGCTGTTGCTCATGCAACAGCCCCTCTACCTCACCCTGAACCGAAACACCCGCTCCCTTAAGGGGGCGGTCATTTTTTTTGCGTAGACCGCTTTGATCTGGTAGTCACCGGGCTGGCTGAAACCGGCAAACAGGATGGTCACCCCGGGAGAGCCTGCCTGGCCGGTGGGGTTCAGCAGAGGCAGGGTAAAGGAATGGCCCAGGTTTACAAACCCTGGCTGGGCGCTCTGGTCCACCATCACCCACTGGTTGCCGCTGGTGGGGTTGGCATCCATGTACAGGGCCACCAGTTCACCGGGCTTCAGGTCCAGAGTCATGTCTTCCCCATTGCTGTCCAGTTTGTAGCTGGTAAGCAGCCGGGCCCCTTCCGCCACGTTGATGGCCTTCAGCAGTTTCGTATAAGGGATGGTGGTGTCCAAGGGCCCTTCCGGCTGGGAAGCCACCCGGATCCCCTCTTCGGCGAACACGTAATTTTTCCCCTGGATATACTGGGCATATTCCGTGGAATTGGTATACAGCAGATCCTGGTCTTCCAGGACCTTCCCCCCGGTTACGTCCAGGTTCATGCCGGCATACACCGTCCGGTCCCCTTCCGCCTTCAGGATGATGCTGAACAGGGTAGGCCGGTTCATGGTCACTTCATAAGAAAGCACCGCCTTGCCCCCGGCTTTTTTCCCCAGGGCATTGGCCTTTTCCTTGATCAGGTGGTTCAGGTTGGCCTGGAGATTGGCCTCCTTCAGCCCGTCCACAAAGGGCACCTGGCCTGCCGCCTTCCCGTCCGAATAATCCTGCCGGAGCAGAGTGGTATGGCCAAAAGCAAAAGCGGACAGAGGCAGAGCCAGAGAAAGCCCCAGAGCCAGCGCCGCCGCAGATTTTTTCAGATGCATGGATATTCCTCCTTCGTATCACTTCCCTTCTATTCTACACGATAAAAGAAGGAAGAAACATGAAATTTGTGAAAAAAGGGGGGCTATGTATCTATCAACAAATTCTCAGCGAACCCTTCATCGCCGTATAGTTATTCAGAAATGGGGTCAAAAATTTTTTATCGCTGCTTTGAGGTCGACGACGCAGGGGTTTCGCCGCAGGCAAACCCGTCCCGGCCGCCCAGAGGGGAAAAACTTCAATACCCATACACCCGCGAGGACTCTCCGCCGGGAGGGCAAGTCCGCCCTGCAGGGGCGGGGGACCGGGCTTGCCCGGTGGTGGGGGCATGAGGTCCTTAAAGGACCGAATCCCTTGACGGTGGTACGGAAACTATCTACCTAAGAGACAGCAATGGATACTGCTGTCATCATATTTCTGCTTCTGCCAGACACTCCCTTGTTTTCGGCCGGCCCTGCAAAGGATCGGCTGTCGCCGATGCCCCCACCACCGTGCTCCGCATGGTCCCCCTCCCCTCCCGGGGCGGACTTTTTGTTGGTGAAATCCGTCCCTCCGATTCCCTGCCAGGCGCACGAGATGGGTCCAGATGCGCGAAAGCAGCGAATTTTGGCTGGGGCATAGTACACGGACGTACATGCCCCAGTCAAAATCCGCTGCTGACAAAGCAGATGGGCCCATATCGTGCGCCTGGGTTATGCGATAGCCTTTGTGCGGAAAACCCCCACCACCCCCTCGCTCTTCACAAACTCCGCCCCCTTTTTCACCACGATGGGCCCCCGGCAGGCCAGGATCCCGGTTACGTGGGAGCCTGGTTCCAGGGTCAGGGTTCCGGTGGCGTAAAGGTAGGCATCTTCCAGGCGGGCGCCTTTTTCCACGGTAATATCCCCGTTGGCCAGGAACCGGAAATCCCCCTTGCAGCGGAAGCCCTGACGGAACCGGATGCTCCCCCGGTTCACCAGCACCCCGCTGCCCTGGAGCAGCACTGTCCGGCCTGTTTTTTCCGGCCACTGGAGGGTTTCCCGGCCATAGCAGAACACTTTTTCCACCGGGGCTTCCATCCGCCGGGAATCAGGCAGGGACCAGGCAGGCTTCCGCCCGAACAGGGACCAGTCCACAAACAGCTTCCCCTCCTTCCGTCCCTCCGCCCAGATGCCGGTTTCTGGAAAGATCTCCCCAGGCTCTGTACCGGGCATCCGGATTTCATACCGCCGGCCTTTCATCAGTTCTTCTCCGGTTTCCCGGTGGAGCCGGAGGACTTCTTCCCGGATCCGGCCCTCCTGGATGGTTTCCAGGGAAGCATAGACCAGCGGTCCCTCCGGCTGGAACCGGACCGGTTCCAGCTGCCGCTTTTCTCCCGGTGCCAGGAAGGGCTCTCCCTCCCGGATCCCGCACAGGCTCCGGAACAGGACAGCGTCCTGCCGGGCCTCCTGCTTCAGCTGCCAGTCCTTCAGAGCCTGGCGGGTCACCCCCAGAAGCCCGGCCCACACCGTGCCCAGGAGCCCCAACCCCACCAGCAGCACCAGGCTGATCATCCCGGGAGATTTCTTACCGGCCATAGGGCAGCACCTCCTTCCACACTTTCTCCTGACCGGTTTTCCGATCCCGGAGGGTCAGCTCCCAGGCCAGTTTTCCCGGCTCTGGAAGGGAAGCGGAAAAATTCTCCACCTGCACATGTTCCGGAGAGACCGCCAGACTCACCGGGTTGTGCTTCCGGGGTTTCCAGATCTTTACGTACAGGGTGGGCCAGGGCCGTTTGGCGGTGGTCATGACGAACCAGGATTCCCAGGCGGCATCCGGCCTTCCGTAACACCGGACTTCCGTGCCATGGTCCCCCTGGAACACCCGGACCTGTTCCACTTCGTAAAAGAACCGGCTTTCCAGCCGGGAGTGGAGGTCCTGTTCCAGCCGGTCCAGTTCTCCCTGGGTCCAGCAGCTTTCCATGAACCGGCACAAGTTGGGCAGTCCCTGGAGCAGCTGGCACAGCACCAGGGTAAAAAGGGCCAGGGCCCCCAGCCCTTCCGCCAGCAGGCTTCCTTTACTTTTTCTCATACCGGGCATAGCAGCAGCGTCCTTTCCCCCGGCGGGTGAGGCAGATTTTCCGGAGCATCACCCCGGGCAGCTGGGGCACCGGTTCCAGAACGGTTTCTGTCTCCCACTCCGGGTCCGGGAAAGGCGGATTTTCCCCCTCCTCCAGGAGCCGGACCGCCAGCCGGCTTCCCGTTTCCAGTTCCCGGCGGAGCCGGACGCCCTGGAGAGCCAGCCGGGAGCCCGCTGCAAAGGACAGGGCCGCCGCCCCCAGAAGGAACACCGCCAGGATTCCGTCCAGCAGGAAGAACCCGGGCTGCCGTTTACCGGAATCCATGGTATTCCATCCGTCCCACAAAGTGGGAAAAGGAAAGGAGCTGGTACCGGTCAGGATCCGCCTGTTGGCAGACGGCCACCGCAAACCCCTCTTCCCCGTTGCCGGTGGGGGTGAAGCCTCCTTCAAAGGTCCGGACCCGGAAATCCTCCAGACCCAGGGAAGGATAATCCAGCACAGTCCGCTGCCTGGTCCCGTATTGGCCATACACCTGGCTGCCCTTTGGATTCATGGAAAACCGTACATGGTTGCTGTGGAGGTACTGGGCCCGCTGCTGGAGGGCGGTAAAGGTGCTGCCGGCGGCCCGGGCTCCCAGCTGGAGCCGGAACCCATTGGCAAGCTCCTGCCACCGGGACAGGCAGGGCAAAAGAGCCAGGACCAGCCCCAGACAAAGCCCCAGCACCAGGAGCAGTTCCGTCAGCACAAAGCCGCCCTGCCGACGGGCCCTGGGATTCATGCCTCTGCCCCTTTCTTTTCTCCCAGGGTGTCGCTGGACACTTTCTCCCCGTTGCTCAAAGTGGCGGTGAACACGTACTCCCCGTCGGTTTCGCTCATGGAGATCTTGCTGTAGTCCCGGTTGGGCACGTATTTCTTGTCCACCAGGCTCTGGATGTCTCGGGGCTTTTCCGCCAGTTCCAGTTCGTACAGCTGGGCGCCGCTCTGGAGCAGGGCCATGTCGGAAATCAGCTGGCTGTCCCGGGACCGGTCCATGGCGCTGCGGATGGAGGGCAGCAGGAAAGCAGCCAGGCCCCCTATGATGGCCAGGACGGCAATCAGTTCGATGAGGGTGAAACCGGGCTGCTTCTTCCGGCGGATCGTGTTGGCAGGTTGGGTTGCTTTCAGGATACAATTGGTTTTCATCGTTGTCTGCATTTCTTTCTCCTTTCGTGAGACAGAGCATAGATTCAATAGGTCAATGAATCAGGGCACCAGGGGCAGTCCCTGGAGCAGGGCAAAAAGCGGGGACAGGAGCAGCACCAGCATGGCCGTACAGCCCCCGGCCAGGACCAGGAGCAGCACCGGTTCCAGCAGGGTTTTGGCCTGTTTCAGCCGGTTCTGGAAATCCTGGTCCAACAAATGAGCGGCTTCCGTCAAAAGAGCCGGCAGGTGGCCGCTTTCTTCTCCCAGGGCGGCAAATTCCACCGCCAGGGGACTCAGGAGCAGAGGCTGCTGCCGGGCGGCGCCTGCCAGGGACGATCCTGCCACCACCGCCTGTTCCATGGCCCTGGCACAGGTCCGGCAGGGCCCTTCCGGCAAAATCTGAGCCGCCTGAGGCAGGGCCCGGTCCAGAGGCAGGCCGCCCCTAAGCAGCAGGGCCAGGAGCCCCAGGAAACGGATTTCCCAGAAGGTCCGGACCCAGTTCCGGATCAGGGGCAGCCGGGGCAGCCACCGGGACTTTTTCCGCCACACCAGAAGGAGCCCGGCTCCCTGGAGAATCAGAAGACCCAGGAACACCAAAGGATGCGCCTGGAAGCTACGGACCACCGTAAGGAGCAGCCGGAAGCCCGCCGCCGGTTCCAGCCGGAGGGACTGGTACAGGTCCCCCAAAAGGGGCACCACCAGCCAGCAGAACACTCCGGTAAGCACCAGGGACAAGCCCAGCACCAGCGCCGGATACAGACAGGCCTGGAGCACTGCTTTCTGATTCTCCCGTTTTTTCTGATAAAATACCGCCAGCTGTTGGAATACCAGAGGCAGCTGACCGCTGTTCTCCCCGGCTGCCGCCAGAGGGCCTGCCAGCTTGCCCACCTGCTTTTCCTGCTGCCGGAGGGCCTGGGACAGGGAAAAGCCCCGGCCCAGGGCGTGGTCCAGTTCCCGGCACAGCTCCTTCACCGCAGGGGAACTGTGGCCTTCCAGAGCCCGGAGGGCCCGGAGGATGGGCAGACCTCCCTGGAGCAGCAGTCCCAGCCGGCGGAAGAAGGTTTCCCGGTCCAGGTCTCTCAGAGAACGCTTCCCCTGGAACTGTTTTTCCAGGAAGTTATCCCTCCGTAGCTGAAGGATATAGGGATACTGCCGGGCCAGTTCCTTCCCGGCCTCCTCCAGGGTGGCTGCAGAAAGGGTCCCCTGGCACAGCTGTCCTTCCCGGGTACGGGCTTTCCAGTGAAACTGTTCCATCTGTTTCACCTCCTTTCCCTGTTACCCTTCGAGGTCCAAAGAAAAATTCCTTCCCCAGTGGAAAAATCGGGCTATTAACGGCAAAAATCGGCAGCGAACAAAAAAAAAGCTGTGAAAAAATGATTTCTCATTTTTTCACAGCTTTTTTTATTTACTTTCCTTTTCCCTTATCCAGCATATTCTGGATTTCCTGCATGAAGCTGTTCACGTCGGCGAACTGGCGGTACACGGAGGCGAACCGCACATAGGCAATCTGGTCGATCTTTTCCAGACGGGCCATGACCACTTCTCCGATTTTCGTGGATTTCACTTCATTTTCCCCGGACGCCCGGATCTCGTTCTCGATCTGACTGGTGAGAGACTGGATCTGTTCGTAGGTAAAGGGCCGTTTTTCAAAGGCCCGCAGGAGTCCGGCCAGGATTTTCTTGCTGTCGAACATTTCCCGCCGGCCATCCCGTTTGATGACCAACAGAGGGATCTGTTCATATTTTTCGTAAGTCGTGAAACGCCGTCCGCAGCGGGGACATTCTCTACGCCGCCGGATGGACGCCCCCTCTTCAACGGAACGGGAATCGATGACACGGCTATCTTCGCAGCCACAGAATGGACATTTCATAACCTACACCCCCAGTTCCTTATTTGTTGCGGATCCAGGGCGGAATCTCCGAAGTGGGAGAAGTAAAGCTGCTCACCTTGGAACCGGCAGCTTCTTCAGCAGCCTTGGTGATCCGGCTGGTGGAAGTCTGGGGTTTTACAAAGGAAGCAGGTTTCGGGGTAGTGGTACCGGCAGCCGGTTTCCCTTCGTCGATGCCGGTGGCGATGACGGTGACACGGATTTCGTCTTCCATGCTTTCGTCGATGTTGGCCCCGAAGATGATGATGGCATCAGGATCCACCACATCGGTGATGATCTTGCTGGCTTCGTTCACATCCATCAGGCTCAGGTTGGGGCCGCCGGTGATGTTCAGCAACACCCCTTTGGCGCCTTCGATGGTGGAATCCAGCAGGGGGCTCTTCACAGCGTTTTCAGCTGCAGCCGCAGCGCCTTCGTCACCCTTGGCGGTGCCGATGCCCATCATGGCGGAACCGGCGTTGGTCATAACGGCCTTTACGTCGTTGAAGTCCACGTTGATCAGACCGGGGACACTGATCAGGTCAGAGATTCCCTGTACGCCCTGGCGCAGCACATCATCGGCCAGTTTGAAGGCATCTTTCATGGAAGTCCGTTTATCCACAACCTGGAGCAGACGGTCGTTGGGGATGGTGATCAGGGCATCCACCTTGGCTTTCAGGTTGGCAATCCCCTGTTCAGCCACGTTGAAACGACGGCGTCCTTCAAAAGAGAAAGGCTTGGTCACAACGCCAACGGTGAGAGCACCGGCCTGTTTGGCCATTTCTGCCACCACATGGGCTGCACCGGTACCGGTACCGCCGCCCATACCAGCGGTAATGAAGACCATGTCAGCACCTTTCACGCATTCTGCCAGTACGTCTTTGGATTCTTCTGCAGATTTTTCCCCTACTTCCGGGTTGGCCCCTGCACCCAGGCCTCTGGTTTCGTCCTCACCGATCTGGATCTTGGTGGGGGCGCTGGATTTTTTCAGCTGCTGCGCATCGCAGTTCACAGCGACGAATTCCACACCCTGGAGTCCGGCCTCGATCATGCGGTCCACGGCGTTGTTGCCGCCGCCGCCCACACCGATGACCTTGATTTTTTCCAGGGGCTGATCCATCGTATCTTTGTCTGCCTCAAACATGTTTCATGGTCCTCCTCATCTATTGTGTGATTGGATAGTTTGTTTCTTCGTACACTATATCTAGTATACCATTTAACAGATAATATTTCATCCCCATTTTGGGGAAAATTTTGCCTTCTTTACCGGAGATTGTTCACCGAACCATCAGCTCCCCATCAGCAGCCGCCGGATAATGGCGATGTTGTTGAAGATCCGCAGACCGAAGGCGATCAGGGCCACATAGTACAGGTCGATCCCCAGCCGGTATCCGAAATAGCACAGGAACACGGCGAAGATCCCGTTGGCAAAGAAGCCGCTGAGGAAGATCCGGTGGTCGAAATGACCTTCCAGGGAAGATCGGAAGCCGCCGAACGCCGCATCCAGGCAGCCCATGAAAGCCACGGCCACCAGTTTGCTGTACATGGGCGGCACCACCGGGAAATAGGCTCCCAGAGCAATGCCCGCCGCCAGTCCCAACAGGGCATAGATCATTTGGCTCCCCCCTCTTCCAGCTTGGCATATTCAAAATGACGGGTTCCCTTGTAGGCAGGGATCTCCACGCTGTCCTTTTTCTTCACGTCCACGGAAATCCCCCAGAACTTCAGGGTTTCCACCACTCCGCCCCGGAGCCGCAGGGCGCTTTCCAGAGTCTGGGGATCCCCGATGGCCCGGATCTCGTAGGGCGGGGTGAACCGGGTGTTGTTCACCGAAACAGTGGGCCCGGCGCACCGGACTTCCGATACATCCAGCAGCCGTTCCTTGTTGATGGCCAGGGCTTCCGCCCCTGCGGCCCGGAGTTCGTTCAAAAGCCGCAGCAGATCATCATCGTGGATCACATACAGGTTGGGGTTCTCCCCGGCCTTGGGTTTCACCTGGCTGTCGTTCACCGTGACCACCACCCCGGGGCCTTTCAGGGCCACTTCCCCGGATTTGATCTTCAGGTCGTTAAGGACTTTCTTGTCCCCGCCGGCTCCCTGGGTCTCCAGTTCTTCCAGCCGGTTGGCCAGTTCCTTGTTTTCCTTTTCCGCGTTCTTCAGTTTCTCCACCAGATCTTCCGCCCGCTGCTGGTTCACAGACTGTTTGGCCTGTTCCGCGCTGCGGAACTGGGTGGATATCATGGTGCCCACGATCAGGCACACCAGAAACAGGAAGAACTTCTCTCTATGACTGCGAAAGACCATGGCATTCTCCTTGTTACAGTTTAATATACGGTTTTTCGTAGGTCAGGTCGATATACTGCGCCTTGATTTTCTTGGCTTCCAGTTCCTGGCAGATGGCCTTGAAGGTCTTCAGCTTGCTCTGGGCATTTTCATAGGTGCCCAGGATCACCGGGATCCCGTTGTGCAGGTAGATCTTCAGGCTCTTGTTTTCGTCCACATGGATTTCCATGATCCGTTCCTTCAGCTCCGGATCCAGTTTCCGGAGGAAGCTCAGGATCCCCTGGATTTCTTCATCTTCCGTCATATCCCCCAGTTCCCCCTGGGCAATGTGCCAGCCGGACACAAAGGGAGCGTCTCCCCCGGTGATTCCGTCTGCCAGGCCGATAATGTGGCCGGTAGGATCCAGCTTGGCATACTGGGTCCCTTCCATGGCCACATACAGAGCCGGCTGCCGGTCCGTGATCACCACCCGGAGGATGTTGGGCCAGCCCAGGGCCAGGTCGGCCTTTTCCACCCGGTAGTCACTCCGGAGACTGGTAAGGAGCTTCTTCCGGTTGATGTTGAAGATGTTCAGCGGATCACCGGCGTCCCCCATTTCCTTCACTTCATCCAGGGTCACCACTGTGTTCCCGGTGACTTCCAGCCGGCCAAAAGCCAGCCAGGGCTGGTGGAGGGTCACATAGGAGGCAATCAGGAGAGCCACGGAACCCAGGAGCAACAGCACCCGGGGCCAGTTCAGCCGGCGTTTTCCACGGCGCCGGGTCCCTTTTTTGCCTGTTTTTTCAGATCCGGCAGGTGCTGCCGCCTTTTTCCGCCTCCGGAACCGGCTGGTCCCCGGTTCCTTCTGTTCCAGGGCTTCCGCCTTCTGTTCCTGCCGGAGCCGGAAGGTTTCCCGTCCAACCGCCCGGTCTTCCAGGGCTTTCCGTTCCGCCTCTTCCGTCCGGCCGTAAATATAGGCCTGGGCTTCCTGACGGACTTTTTCCCGTTCCTTCTGCCGTTCCTGCTCCTCTTTCCGCCGCTGTTCCTGGCGGAGCCGGGCTGCCCGCATTTCCTGCCGGAAGGTGCTGGTTTCCCGGTGTCCTTCCGAAGGGTTCCGGGAACTGCTGCTCCCATCCCCCTCCTGCCGGCTGCTGTCCCGGCTCAGCCGCCGGGTCCTTTCCTGCCCTGGCTGCCGGCTTTCCGGCCGCTTCCGGCCGATCTTGGGCTGGAACCAATTGGGCCGTTTCATGTCAGTGGGCCGTCTTCAGGATCTTTTCACACAGATCCGGGAAGGAAATACCCATGGCGGCAGCGGCCTTGGGGATCAGGCTGGTGGCAGTCATCCCGGGGATGGTGTTCACTTCCAGGGCGATGCAGTCCCCGTTGTCCGCCAGCATCAGGTCCGTCCGGGCCACACCGCTGCAGCCCAGGGCTTCGTAAGCGGCCACGGCGATCTTCTGGAGCCGCTTGGTGGTTGCTTCCTCAAAGGGAGCCGGGCAGGTGTAGGTGGTGGCCCCTTTGGTGTACTTGTTGTGGAAATCGTAGAAGTTCACATGGGGTTCGATGAGCACCAGCGGCATGGGGATGGCCCGGCCGTCTTCTTCCATCATCACCCCGGCGGCCACTTCCTTGCCGGTGAAGAAGGCTTCGCACAGCACACGGTCCCCGTACTGGAAGGCTTCCTGCAGGGCATCATCCAGCTGCTTTTCATCCTTTACGATCACTACCCCGATGCTGGAGCCCTGGGTGGCCGGTTTTACCACACAGGGGATGCCGATTTCCTTCAGGATCCGGTCCTTGGGGTCCTGGTCCCGCTTCTTGTCCAGAAAGATGCATTTGGCGGTAGGCACATGGTTGTTCTGGAACAGATGCTTGGTGTACACCTTGTCCATGGCCAGGGCGCTGGCCAGTACTCCGCTGCCCGTATAGGGGATCCCCAGCATTTCCAGGATGCCCTGGAGCCGGCCGTCTTCCCCGTAGAGCCCGTGGACGGCGTTGAACACCACCTTGGCGCCGGAGGCCTTCAGCTGGTCCACGATGTGTTCCGGATCCAGGTCGATGGCCACTGCATCATAGCCTTTTTCCTTCAGGGCATTCAGGATGGCGTTCCCGGTATTCAGGGACACTTCCCGTTCTTTGGAAGGTCCGCCCATGACCACTGCCACACGATCTTTTTTATCCATTGTCAGTTCCTCCGTTCCAGTGCCTGTACCAGATGTTCTCCCAGTTTGTAGATGTCCCCGGCCCCGATGGTCATGATCAGGTCCCCGCTCTGGGCCTCATGTTCCAGATGGTCCAGGATGGTGGGCTGGTCAGCCATGTATTCCACTTCCTGACCGGTGGTGGTCCGTACCTTGTCCGCCAGCATTTTTCCGGTGACCCCGGGAATGGGATCCTCACTGGCTGCATAGATGTCGGTGACGATCAGCCGGTCCGCATCTTTAAATGCCACGGCGAATTCGTCCAGGAGCAGCTGGGTACGGGTGTACCGATGAGGCTGGAACACCACGATCAGCCGTTCCGGATGGGTCTGCCGGGCCGCCTTCAGCGTGGCCATGATTTCCGTGGGATGGTGGGCATAGTCGTCCACCACCCAGACGCCGTCCACTTTCCCCTTGGTTTCGAACCGGCGCTTGGCTCCGCTGAATTTTTCCAGGGAAGCCAGGATGTCCGGCAGGGGCAGTCCCAGTTCCCGGGCAGCGGCAATGGCCCCCAGGGAATTGAGCACATTGTGCCGGCCGGGGATGATCAGATGGCCCTGACCGATGGTCTCTCCCTGGTACACCACATCGAAATGGGTACCGTCCGTGCCGTAGATGATGT
Organism: Acidaminococcus sp. HCP3S3_H5; assembly: GCF_052122235.1. Classification (NCBI taxonomy): domain Bacteria; kingdom Bacillati; phylum Bacillota; class Negativicutes; order Acidaminococcales; family Acidaminococcaceae; genus Acidaminococcus; species Acidaminococcus sp. HCP3S3_H5. The sequence continues at coordinate 92,149 of NZ_JBQKCS010000008.1, read as the reverse complement.
TCCTGGCCTGGTAATCTGCATCCTGGCTATCGATGCCATAGCTGATCACCTTTTTGTCCGTGGCTTCCCCGATGGTCCGCACCCGGTCGTTGTCATAGCACAATACGGCGCAGCCTTCGTCCTTGATCTGGGAAACGAACTGAGCAAAGGCCTTCTGGATGTTTTCCTGGCTGCCGTAATGGTCCAGGTGGTCGTCTTCGATGTTGGTGACCACCGCAATGTAGGGATTGAACTTCAGGAAGGAGCCGTCGCTTTCATCGGCTTCTGCCACCACATAGTCGCTTTTGCCGTTGGCCGCATTGGACCCCAGGTTGTTTACGATGCCCCCCACCACAATGGTGGGATCCAGGCCGCAGTCGCTGGTGATGCAGCTGAGCATGGAGCTGGTGGTGGTCTTCCCGTGGGCCCCGGCCACCGCAATCCCCTTGTGCTTGTTCATGAGATACGCCAGCACGTCGCTCCGGTGGATCACCGGCACCTGGCGCCGGTGGGCTTCCACCAGTTCCGGGTTGTCAGGATGGATGGCAGTGGACACCACCACCACTTCCGCCCGTTCGATCTGACAGGCAGCGTGGCCGATGAATACCAGGGCCCCTTCCTTGGCAAGCTTGGTGGCCATGTACCCGGGTTTGGCATCGGAGCCGGACACATGGTACCCCCGTTTGATCATCACGTAGGCCAGGGCACTCATCCCCGCTCCCCCGATGCCGATGAAATGTATGTTTTTGATTTTATCCAGATCAACCAATGGTCTCTTCCTCCTATTTGTTCCCTTCGGCCAGTGCCAGTGCCTGTTCCGCAATGGCATCCGCCGCCTGGGGCATGGCGCACCGCAGGGCGCTCCGGTGCATGGTCTCCAGCCGTTCCGGTTCCTGGAGCAGTTTTTCCACTTCTCCCAGCAGCCAGTCCCCGTTCAGGTCCTTGTCCAGCACCACCAGGGCCGCTCCTTTGGCCGCCAGGGCCCGGGCATTGTATTCCTGGTGGTTGGCTGTGGCATAGGGATAGGGAACCAGGATGGAGGGGATTCCCTTCACCATCAGTTCCGCCAGCCCGATGGCTCCCGCCCGGGAAACCGCCAGATCCGCCGCTGCCAGGGCCAGGGGCATATCGTGGAGATAGGGCACCACATGGATGTTCCCGGCATGGAGCACCTGGTCTCCCAGGGCTTCCGCATGCTTTTCATACCCTACGGTGCCGGTGGCGTGGAGGATCTGGATCCGGGGATTCCCGGCCAGCTGCTGTTCCACAGTCACCATGGCCTGGTTGATGGTCCGGGCCCCCCGGCTGCCCCCGAAGGCCAGCAAGGTGGTCTTGTCCGGATCCAGGCCAAACTTCTTCAGGCCTTCTTCCCGGCTGGCATCCAGGATCTCCTGGCGTACCGGGTTGCCGGTATAGACTTTCTGGGCATGGGAGGCGAAATACCTGGCTCCCTCTTTATAGCCCAGGAACACCCGGTCCACAAACCGGGACAGGATCTTGTTGGTGACCCCGGGCATGGCGTTCTGTTCCTGGATGCAGGTGGGCACCCGTTTCATGGCCGCCCAGAACAGAATGGGGCCGCACACGTAGCCCCCGGTGCCGATCACCAGGTCCGGATCGATCCGGTTCAGCAGGGTGTAGGCTTCCTTCAGCCCCAGGAGCAGTTCTCCGGCGCTTTTCAGGGTGCCCAGGCCCAGATGCCGTTCAAAGCCTGCCACTTTGATGAATTCCAGGGGATATCCGTACCGGGGGATGATGTCCTTTTCCAGCCCTTTCCGGGTCCCCACAAAAGTGATTTCACAGTCAGGGTCCAGCCGCCGCAGCGCCCCGGCAATGGTCAGTGCCGGATAGATGTGGCCGCCGGTGCCCCCGCCGGACAGTACGACTTTCACGCTTCCGCCTCCTTGGCCAGATCATGGACGATCTGCTTGAATACCCGGCCCCGTTCCGGGAAGTTGGCGAACATGTCATAGGAAGAGCAGGCCGGGGACAGGAGCACCACCTGAGGGGCTTTTGCTATGGCATAAGCCTTCCGCACTGCATCTTCAAAGGTGCCGTCGATCATGATGATGTTCTGGACTCCGTGTTTTTTGGCTGCTTCACAGAACCGCTGCCGGGCTTCTCCCAAAAGGATCAGGGCATCGGTCTTGGCCTTTACCGCTTCCATCAGATCATCCAGGCTGGTCATTTTGTCGTGGCCTCCTGCCAGCAGGATCACATGGCCGTCTTTGAAAGCTTCCAGGGCCTTGATGGCGGAATCGGTGTTGGTGGCCTTGGAATCGTTGTAGTATTTCACCCCGTTGATGGTGGTCACATATTCCAGCCGATGTTCCACACCCCGGAAGGCTTTCAGCACCCGGGCCATGTTTTCCGGAGTGACTCCGGCGAAATGGGCGGACAGGCAGGCCGCCAGCACGTCCTGTTCGTTGTGGGCCCCGAAAATCTGGAGATCGGACACCTGGCAGATCTTTTCCTTCTTCCCGTCCAGGGCCAGGGTGAACCAGCCGTCTTCGATGAAGCCCCCTTCCGGCAGTACCTTCTGGGTGCTGAACCAGACCACCCGGCTTCTGGCCTTGTCCCCCAGTTTGCTGGAAACCGGGTCGTCAGCGTTGAGGATCAGGATCTGATCCGGAGTCTGGAAGGCGAAGATCTTGGATTTGGCGGCCACATAGCCGGCCATGTCCCCGTGCCGTTCAAAATGGTCCGGAGTGATGTTCACAATGCAGGCCACATCGGGGGCCAGGCTGGTGGTCCCTTCCAGCTGGAAGCTGGACAGTTCCGCCGCCACCCAGGAATCTGCGTCCAGGTCCTGGAGTTCCTTGCTGAGGGCAAAGCCGATGTTCCCGGCTACGGTGGTCTTCACCGGCAGGGTGGCCAGCATTTCTCCCAAAAGGGTGGTGGTGGTGGTCTTCCCGTTGCTGCCGGTTACGGCGCACCAGTGGCCTTTGTACAGCCGGCTGGCTTCTTCCGCTTCGGCGATGATTTCCATTTTCAGGTCCCGGGCCTTCTTCACCGTTTCCGTAGTAAAGGGGATCCCGGGAGAGATAATGAACAGATGGCACTGTTCCAGATAGGGTTCCGGGTCCGTCTCCTGGACATATTCCCCGCCCCGGGCTTCAAAAGCCTTCAGCCAGGCCGGATCCAGGTCCTTTTTGTCATCGTTGTATAAGATTACGGCAGAGCCCTTCTGGGCCAGGACTTCTGCAACGCCCTGGCCGCTGATTCCGGCCCCGTACACAAAGATTTTCTTTTTGTCATCCATGATGATGCCCCCCAAGTTTATGCTATTTATCGTTCATCGTGAATCGTTTATTGAGTCGGAAGTCAGAAGTCGGAAGTCGGAAGCTCCAGGATGAATTTGCAAAGCAAATTCTTTGAATATGTATAACCTTTGTACGAAATGGTCATCATGAGAATTTCGTTACCGGTCCACATATTCAGTAGAATCCGTCCAGCCTGACGGATTCTGTCCTGAGGCTTCTGACTCCAGACTTCCGACTACGGGCTGCTGTTCAATCAGCAGCCCTGTTACTTCATCAGATACAGCCCCACCCCCAGCAGGGAGAACAGGCAGCTAGCCAGGAAGAACCGCTTCACTACAGTGACTTCCTTCCAGCCTCCCAGTTCAAAATGGTGATGGAGAGGAGCCATCCGGAAGATCCGCTTCCCGTGGGTCATTTTGAAATACCCCACCTGGAGCATTACAGACAGGGCTTCCAGCACGTAGATACCCCCGATCACCACCAGGAGCAGTTCCGTATGGGTCCCGATGGCCACGGCAGCCACCGCCCCGCCCAGAGCCAGGGAACCGGTGTCCCCCATGAAGCACTTGGCCGGGTGATGGTTGTAAATGAGAAAGCCCAGGCAGCAGCCCACAATGGACAGGGCAAACAGGGCTTCCGGCAGGAGATGGCTGGCAAAGCCGATATAGGCAAAAGCCAGCATCACCGGAATGGTTACGCTGGAAGCCAGTCCGTCCAGGCCGTCGGTCAGGTTCACCGCATTGGTGGTGCCCACCAGGAGCAGCAGCAGGAACAGGTAATACCCGGCTCCCAGGTCCACAGTGGCGTTCACCACCGGTACCCAGATCCGGGTGCTGTATACGGTCACGTCTCCGGGATACAGCAGGTAGACAGCCGCCACCAGGATCTGGAGGGCCATCTTCTGTTTGGAGGTAAGCCCCAGATTCCGCTTGAAGAAGATCTTCAGGCCGTCATCGATGAACCCGATGACACCGTATCCCACAAACAGCCACAGGGCCACAATGGTCCGGGAATCCAGCGGGATCCACACCAGAGAAGCCACAATGGCCGCGGCGATCATCATCAGGCCTCCCATGGTGGGAGTACCGTTTTTCTTCAGATGTTCCTTGGGCCCGCATTCCCGGATGCTCTGGCCGAAATGCCATTTGTGGAGCAGCGGCAGCAGGAACCGGCCGAAAATGGCCGTCAGTACAAAGGAAGTGACCAGGATGCCCACACCGCTCAGCATGTTTTGGCCCCCTTCCGGAACACCGTATCAATAAGGGAAAAGACTTCCATCCCATGGGAGCCCTTCAGCAGCACCACATCGTCGGGCCGGACCAGATTGGCCAGTACGGGAGCCGCTGCCTCCTTGTTTTCCACATAGTGGACGGGAACCCCGGCTTTTTCGGCCGCTTCCGCCGTGTACCGGCTTTCCGGTCCGTAGCAGATCAGTTCTTCCACCCCGTATTTTCCGCACCATTCCCCCACCTGGGTATGGCCGCTCTGGGAATGGGCCCCCAGTTCCAGCATATCCGCCAGCACTGCAACGGCCCGGCCTTTCCCCTGGTTCTTCACCACATCCCGGAGGGTCTGGAGCGCCACTTCCATGGAAGCCGGACTGGCGTTGTAGGCGTCGTTGATCACCGTCACCGGGCCGAAATGGAGGATTTCCTGGCGCATGCCCGTCATCTTCAGGTTTTCCAGGCCCCGGGCGATGGCTTCGTCAGGGACGCCGTACACTTCCCCTACCGCCACCGCAGCCAGGGCGTTCATCACATTGTGCCGTCCCAGCAGAGGCAGCTTCACTTCCTGGGTATTCCCGGTGATCCGGCTCCGGTACACGAACCGGGTGGCCAGACCGTCGGCGGAAATCTCCACCGCCTTTACGTCTGCGTCGCTGTCGATGCCGTAGGTGTGGACCGTGGCTCCCGTTTTCATGACGCTGACCCGGGGATCATCCCCGTTCAAAAAGGCATGGTTTTGGGGCGTAAAATCCTCCAGGATCTCACTTTTGGCTTTGGCGATGTTTTCCAGGGATCCCAAAAGTTCCAGATGGGTATCCCCCACATTGGTGATCACCGCTGCATCGGGAACGGCAATGTGCTTCATGGCCCGGATCTGTCCCAGGCCCCGCATGCCCATTTCCACCACAGCCATTTCCGTATCCTCCCGGATGGTGAGCAGGGTCTTGGGCAGGCCGATTTCGTTGTTGAAGTTGGCCTGGGTCTTGATCACCCGGTATTTTTCTCCCAGCACCGCCGCAATACAATCCTTGGTGGAGGTCTTGCCGTTGCTGCCGGTAATGGCGATCACCGTCAGTCCCTTTTTGTCCAGCCGGTACCGGCTGGCGATCTTCTGGTAGGCTTCCAGGGTATCCGGCACCAGGATGCACCGGTCCGCCGGCACCCCTTCCGGCACTTCCGAGACCACCGCTCCCCGGGCTCCGTCTTTCAGGGCCTGGGCCACGAACCGGTGGCCGTCGAATTTTTCCCCTTTCAGGGCCACAAACAGGCACCCGGGCACAATGGCCCGGGAGTCCGTAGTAACATCCGTGAACTCTTCTCCGTCCTCAAAGGCCATGGGCACCTGGAGGGCGTTTTTCAGCAAAGCAGCATCAAGCATTGGTCTTCCCCTTCTGGAAAAAGTCACGTACCACTTCTCCGTCGTCAAAATGGATGGTCCGGTCCTTCAGGATCTGATAATTTTCGTGACCTTTTCCCGCTATCATCACCACATCTTCCGGTTTGGCATGGGCCATGGCATAGTCGATGGCTTTCCGCCGGTCGGTGATCTTGTGGATTTCTTTTCCTTCCGGATTTTCTTTCAGTCCTTCTTCAATATCCCGGATAATGGCTTCCGGGTCCTCGGTCCGGGGATTATCGCTGGTGACGATGACAATGTCCGCCAGATTGAGGGCAATCTGCCCCATAATGGGCCGTTTCTTCCGGTCCCGGTCTCCCCCGGCTCCGAAGATCACCCACAGTTTCCCTTTGGTGATCTGCCGGGCGGTCTTCAGCACGTTTTCCAGGCCGTCCGGGGTGTGGGCATAATCCACCACCACCGTAAAGGGCTGGCCTGCATGGATCAGCTGGAACCGGCCGGGGACCCCGGCGAAATCGTCCAATCCCCGGATAATGTCCTCCCGGGTCAGGCCTTCTGCAATGGCGGCGCAAATGGACCCCATTACATTGTACACGTTGAATTCCCCGGTAATGTGGAGCTTCAGGTCCATTTCTCCCACCGGCGTATGGAGGTTCAGTTCCATATGGGTGGCGGCCACGTGGAAGGTCAGGGGGTACACATCGTTGTCCTTCCCCTTCCCGTAGGTCATAATCTTTGTCTTCACCCGGGGCATGATCAGGGCAGAGCTTGGGTCATCGCTGTTGAACACCGCCGTCTTGTTGGGCTTTACCCCTTCATGGAGACGGGTGAACAGCAGGGCCTTGGCTTCCCGGTAGTTTTCCATGGTCTTGTGGAAATCCAGATGGTCCTGGGTGATGTTGGTCAAGACCGCCGTATCATATTCAATCCCTGCCACCCGGTCCAGGGCCAGGGCATGGGAAGAAACCTCCATGACACAGGTGTCACAGTGGCTTTCCACCATTTCATAGAGCATTTTCTGCAGATCCACCACATCAGGGGTGGTGTTGTGGCTGGTGCGGACCTGGTCACCGATCATCACGTTGATGGTGCCGATGAGCCCCACCTTGTGGCCGGTCCGGGTCAGAAGGGTCCGGAGGATATTGGTGGTGGTGGTCTTCCCGTTGGTGCCGGTGACTCCGATCATCCGCATTTTCCGGGCAGGCCAGTCGTAGAACCAGGGTGCCAGGGTCTTCACCGCTTCCTGGGTGCTGGGGACCCGGATCACCGTCATCCCTTCCGGCACTTCCGTGTCTGCTTCCGTCAGGGCCGCCACCGCGCCCTGGGCTGCGGCCTTGGCAATGTATTTGTGGCCATCGGTGTTGACCCCTTTGATGCATATAAAAAGGCTGCCGGGACCGGCGGTCCGGGAATCGATGGTCAAATCGCAAACAGTCCGATCTGCCCCATTCCCTGCAACCACGGCACCAGGCAGCTGTCTGATTACATCCTGCAGTTTTCTTTCCATGTTGATCCCCCTTATGATTGGCAGACAACTGGAAAACAGGCTGTCTGCCAATGGCTATGTGGGCCTTTCGGGCCCGGTTCGGGCAGGCTGCCGCCCAAATCAAAGGCAGCTCCGCTGCCTACTCTCTTACATAAATGTTGCTCCGGGCGGTCTGCATGCCCAGTTTCTTTTCGGCTATGCTGGTGATCCGCTCCGGGCTCCGGAGCCGTTCCACGTCGATTTTCAGGGTCTCGTTCTCGTCCAGGCACTGGGCCTCCACGGCCTTGAGCTTTACCAGATCGTCAGAACGGGCGAAGAACAGCTGACTGAGAGCCACATTCACGAATATTAATGATAATACCAAACAGGCATAAAATGCAACCCGACGCAGCACAATATTTTCCTTCTTTACGGTTTTTTTCGGTTTGGACGTCTGCTGCCGCTGCCGGGGACGGGAAGGCGCAGGAGTCTCCTCTTCCTGCACGGCTGCAGAACCGTAGGTATAGTATTTCTGAGACGGCCACTCCATGGGTCGGCTGTTTTTCCTGGTATCCATGCTGCCTCTCCTTCGTTGGTTTGTTGTTTCAGATCTTCACGGCCCCCCGCAGCCGGGCGCTTCTGGCTCTGGGATTTTCCGCCAGCTCCCCTTCGCTGGGAGTGAATTCCTTCAATTTTTTCAGTTCCGGCTTCCGTCCGCAGACGCACACCGGCAGTTCCGGCGGGCAGATGCATCCCCGCTGGAGCCGTTTGAAGGCCTGTTTGATGATCCGGTCTTCCAGAGAATGGAAAGTGATCACCCCGATATGGCCCCCCGGTTTCAGATGATGGACCGCCGCTTCCATGGTGGCATCCAGGATCTTCAGTTCGTCATTCACTTCGATCCGGATGGCCTGGAAGGTCCGTTTGGCCGGATGGGGTCCGTCCTGACGGGCCCCCTTGGGAATGGCCGCCTTGATGATGTGGACCAGTTCCCCGGTGGTCCGGATGGGATGATCCTTCCGGGCTGCCACAATGAACTGGGCGATCCGTTTGGCCCACCGTTCTTCCCCGTATTTGTAGATGATCCCGGCCAGGTCGTCTTCCTTGTACCGGTTCACCACCTGTTCCGCCGTCAGGCTGGCCTCCTGGTCCATCCGCATGTCCAGAGGCCCGTCATGCATGTAGGAGAACCCCCTCTCCGGGGTATCCAGCTGATAGGAGGACACTCCCAGGTCGAACAGGATCCCGTCCACCTGGGGGATTCCCAGGTCTTCCAGGATGGCATCCAGGTTCCGGAAATTGTTGTGGACGATCTTTACCTGGCACGGGGCGTCCTTCAGCCGCTCGGTGGCTGCTGCAATGGCGTCCTCGTCCTGGTCGATGCCGATCAGCATCCCCTCCGGGTCCAGAAGTTCCGTAATCCGGTGGGAATGGCCGGCCCCGCCCAGCGTGCAGTCCACATAGATCCCCTTGGGATCCGTGACCACCCACCGGACACTTTCTTCCAATAATACACTTTTATGGACAAATTCCATGACAAACCCCAATCTATTCATTCTTGCCATGCGTACCTGCCTATCCGCCCTTTTCAAGGGGGCGGCAAGCCGGACATGGCTATCCCCCATTTATATCCGCCCTTTTCAAGGGCGGCAAGCCGGACATGGCTGTCCCCCATTTATATCCGCCCTTTTCAAGGGGGGCAAGCCGAACATGGCTGTCCCCCATTTATATCCGCCCTTTTCAAGGGCGGGGGACCAGCCGTCAGGCTGGTGGTGGGTTAGCAGCGCCAGCTGCGTTTCCAAGCAGGCCAAATTCCTTCAGCGTTTGGCATCCATCGGCCGTTGACCGCTTTTATTCAAAATCCAATTCTTCGATCAGTTCCGCCACATCGCTTTCCACGGCCTTGGTGTAATCCGCATAGCGCTGGGCATCCCAGATTTCCGCCTTGCTCCCCACCCCCACGATCAGGGCCGTTTCCCCGATCTGGGCATAGGTCCGCAGGTTGGCAGGCAGCAGGATCCGACCCTGTTTGTCCGGCTCCACCTCACAGGCGCCGCCGAAAATGAACCGTGACACATCCCGCATCTTCTGCTTGGGCATCATTTTCTGGGCAAAGCTGTTCTTCAGTTTTTCCCAGGCTTCCAGAGGGTACACGTCCAAACAGCCGTCCACTCCTTTGGTAACAACAAAGGAAGGGCCCAGGTTCTCCCGCATCTTTGCCGGGACGAACAGACGGCCCTTGCTGTCCAGCGCATGTTCAAATTCGCCCATCAGCATCGGCCATCCCACCCTTCCCAAAAAAATTCGCCACTTTCCACCACTTTTCCCCATTATAGAATGTTTTCCATGAAAAAGCAATGAAAAACCGGTCAAGACACCCGGAGGGCAGGGTCAGGTGGTTAGGTCGCTCACGGGTCCGTAGGGGCGGCAGGCCCGGCCGCCCGCCCCCATTTCCCGCCAGGCGCGGAAGATGGGTCGAAATTCACGAGTCTGGATGGCATGAGCCAGTCCATTCCTTCCAGGCGCGGAAGATGTACCCAGATACGCGAAAGCAGCGGATTTTGACTGGGACATAGTACAAGGACGTACATGTCACAGTCAAAATCCGCTGCTGACAAAGTAGATGGGTGCATATTCCGCGCCTGGGTTATGCGTTAGCCATTGCGTTAGCCATATTGTTCCTTGACAGACTATGGTATAATAAATCATACCCATTAAATGTAATTGAGGAGGATTCAGATGGAAAAGGTTACTGCTGATTCCAGCATTATTGAAACGGTGCAGATGCACCCTGAAATCGTCAACATTTTTATGCAGTATGGTCTGGGCTGCATCGGCTGCATGGCCGCCAACTTCGAAACCATCGGCCAGGGCGCCGCTGCCCACGGCATCGACGTAGATGCCCTGATCGCCGACATCAACGACTGCATTGCAGAAGTTGAAGGGGAAGAAAAGAAATAAGGAAAAAGGGGCTGTCCTTCCGGACAGCCCCTTTTTTGTCACTGGTCAGTGACCGGGGGTGTGAATTTTTTCACACCTCTTTTTTTATTTCCCCGTCCGTCCCCGCTGGGTCAGAGGCACACCCTGTTTGCACAGAGGGCAGTCTTCCGGTTTGTAGGCTTCCACGTCCAGGCGCAGCAGAGGCTCGGTGCGGACGCCGAAATCCACTTTGCCGCCGCTCCGGTCCACCAGGAGGCCTACGCCCACCGGTACGCCTCCTTCGCTTTTCACCACGTCCAGCACTTCCCGTACACTGCCGCCGGTGGTGACGATGTCTTCCACGATCAGTACCCGGGTCCCCGGTTCAATGTGGAACCCTCTCTTGAAGGTCATCTTCCCATTCACCCGTTCCGTAAAGAAGAACCGGGTGCCCAGGTTCTTGGCCACTTCATAGGCCAGCAGGATGCCGCCGGTCATGGGGCCCACCACCAGTTCCACGTTGTCGTTGACGAACCGGGCAGCGATTTCCTTGCACAGGGCTTCCGTGTACCGGGGCTGCTGCAGCACATTGAATTTTTCCACATAGGTGGGGCTGTGGAGGCCGCTGGTCAGCAGAAAATGACCATGCATCACCGCGTTGGTTTCTTCCAGCATATGCAGTACCGTTGTATCGTTCATTTAAAAAGCTCCTTCCATTTCTTCCAGGATCTTCCGTACAGCTTCCTGTTTGTTTTCCGCCTGGGTAATGGGCCGTCCCACCACCAGATGGGTGGACCCGTTGCCGATGGCAGCCGCCGGGGTGGCAATCCGGCTCTGGTCGTTGGTGGCAGCCCAGGCCGGCCGCACCCCAGGGGTCACAATGAGGAAATCTTTCCCGCATTTTTCCCGGATCCCGGCCGCTTCCCGGGGCGAAGCCACCACCCCGTCCAGGCCGCTTTCTTTGGTAAGGGCCGCCAGGTCCAGTACCTCTTCCCCAATGGGTTTGGCATAGTTCAGAGGCTTCCACTGGGCTTCATCCATGCTGGTGAGCACGGTGACGGCAATCAGTTTGGGTGCAGGCCGGCCCAGTTCCGCCGCCGCTTCCTTCACCGCCTTCATGCCTTCCGCCATCATCTTGGGGCCGCCCACCGCGTGGACGTTCATGATATCCGCTCCCAGCCGGGTCAGCACGGCCAGGCTGTGAGCCACCGTATTGGGGATGTCCTGGAGCTTCAGATCCAGGAACACTTTTTTGTCCTTGTCCTTCAGGTACCGGATGATGTCCGGACCGGCCCCGTAGAACAGTTCCATCCCCACTTTGTAAAAGGTCACTGCATCCCCCAGTTCTTCCACCAGGGCTTTGGCCCGGTCAAAGGTGGGGAAATCCAGGGCCGTGATCAGTCTGTCTCTTGCATCCATGGGTTCCACTCCTCAGTTCCGTCCCGGCAGGGCCTGTCCCCGGAGTTCCTCCAGAGAAGCCGCCCCGCTGGCGTCCAGATAATCCTGGATCCCCTGGCTGATGGTTTCCGCCAGGCTGGGATCCGTAAAGCTGCAGGTGCCCACAGCCACTGCCGTGGCCCCAGCCAGGATGAATTCCACCGCATCCTGCCAGCAGCTGATACCCCCCATGCCGATAAGAGGCACCTTCACTGCCTGGGCCACCTGGTACACCATGCGCACGGCCACCGGGTGCACCGCCGGGCCCGAAAGGCCTCCCACGATGTTTCCCAGCACCGGCCGCTTCTTCTGGATGTCGATCTTCATCCCCACCAATGTATTAATGAGGGAAATGGCGTCGGTGCCGGCGGCTTCCACCGCCCGGGCAATTTCCGTAATGTCCGTCACATTGGGAGACAGCTTGGTGATCACCGGCTTATGGGTATGGGACTTGGCCGCCTGCACCACTTCTCCTGCCGCATGGCAGTCGGTACCGAAAGCCAGGCCTCCCTGGGCCACGTTGGGACAGGAAATGTTCAGCTCGATGGCGTCCACTCCGTCCACATCCAGCAATTCCGCCAGGGTGCCGTAGTCTTCCGCACTGTCCCCGTCGATGTTCACGATCACCGGGGTATTGGTTACCTGCCGGAGATGGGGCAGGGTTTCCTTCAAAAAGTATTCCACTCCTGGGTTTTCCAGCCCCACACAGTTCAGCACTCCCGCCGGGGTTTCCACCAGCCGCTGGCCCTTGTTTCCGGGCCGGGGCTTCAGGGTGGTCCCCTTTACGGTAATGGCGCCGATATGGTCCAGGTTGAGAAAATCCGTAAATTCCAGACCGAACCCGAAAGTGCCGGAAGCAGTGGTCACCGGTGTCTTCATGATCACCCCCGCCAGGTTCACCTGCATCCGGGGATCTTCATAAGGCTTCACCATTCCACCACCTCCTGGCTCCAGAACACCGGGCCGTCCTTGCAGATCTTCATCCGCTTGCCGCCTTTTCCTTCGCAGGAGCAGGACAGACAGGCACCCAGGCCGCAGCCCATGTATTTTTCCAGGGATACCTGGCAGGGCACCCCGTACTGGTCCACCACTTCCACCACAGCCTTCATCATGGGGCTGGGGCCGCACACGTACACGCAGTCATACTGTCCCGTGGCCAGAAGCCCGGGCAGCACCGCGTTCACCGTGCCCTTCACCCCGTAGGATCCGTCATCGGTGGTTTCATACTGTTTGGCGGTTTTGTCCTTGAACAGGTCCGCCCAGAACACTTCCGCTTTGGTCCGGCCCCCTACGATCACTTCCATTTTGTGATCCGGGTCCGCCTGGGCCAAAAAGTGGAGAGGGGCCAGGCCCATGCCGCCGCCCACCAGGAGACCCCGTTTGGCCCCCAGATGGAACCCGTGGCCCAGGGGCCCCACCACACTGATGGGGTCCCCGGCCTCCATGGCATCCATAAGTTCCGTGGTTTCTCCCACGATCCGGTACATCAGGGAAAAAGTCCCGGCCGCCCGGTCCACCCCGGCCACCCCGAAGGGCCGCCGGAGCAGGGGCTGATGGAGCTTGTTCACCCGTACCGTCACAAACTGTCCCGGCTGGGCCGCTGCCGCCACTTCCGGACAGCGGATTTCCATGAGCCGGATGTCCCCGGAAAGTTTCTCCTGCCGGACAATGGTTCCTTCCATATATACTGCCATGGCTTACTCCGTCTTCAGATCCTGGAGAGCCACCACGCTTACCACGTTCCGCCGGCGCATGGCACCCATGGCCTTGTACAGGGCCCGGGCGGTATCCAGGCTGGTCAGGCAGGGAATGGCGTGTTCCACCGTGGACCGGCGGATCTTGAAGCCGTCCCGGGTAGCGTCGGAACCGTGGGTCAAAGTATTGATCACCATGCAGATCCGGCCTTCCTTGATGTCATCCAGCAGGTTGGGGGTACCGGCGCTGGCCTTTTCCACCCGGCCCACATGGATGCCTTTTCCTTCCAGGAACTTGGCGGTACCGGCGGTAGCCACCAGTTCATAGCCCAGGTTTTCAAACCCTTCCGCAATGGGCACCACTTCTTCCTTGTCCTGGTCCGCTACGGTGATCAGGATGGCACCGCTCTTGGGGATGTGGGTGCCGGCGGCAATGCAGGCTTTGTACAGGGCTCTGGGGAACTGGGCATCGATGCACATGACTTCCCCGGTGGATTTCATTTCCGGCCCCAGGGTGATGTCCACGTCGGTCATCTTGTTGAAGGAGAACACCGGCGCTTTCACCGCATAGTAGTCCGGGAAGAGCTTCAGGCCCGGTTCCAGGCCCTGTTCCCGGATGGATACGCCCATGGCGCATTTGGTGGCTACATCCACCATGGAGATGCCCGTCACCTTGCTCAGGAAAGGCACTGTCCGGCTGGACCGGGGGTTTACTTCGATCACATACAGCTTGTCATCCCGGACAATGTACTGGATGTTGATCATCCCATGGACTTCCAGGCCCAGGGCCAGTTTGGTGGTGTAGTCGATGATCTGTTCGATTACGTGCTCGCTGAGGGTCCGGGGCGGGTACACCGCAATGGAGTCCCCGGAATGGACCCCGGCCCGTTCGATGTGTTCCATGATCCCGGGCATCAACACGTCCTTGCCGTCGCAGATGGCATCCACTTCCACTTCCGTACCCATCAGGTAGTGGTCCACCAGCACCGGGTGTTCGTGGGAAGCCTTTACGGCGTTGTTCATGTAGTATTTCAGTTCGTCGTCGTTGTAGACGATTTCCATGGCCCGGCCGCCCAATACATAGGAAGGACGTACCATTACAGGGTAGCCCACATCGTTGGCAGCCCGCAGAGCCCCGTCGATGTCAAACACCGTGTGGCCTTTCGGACGGGGAATCCCCACACTGGTCAGCAGTTCGTCGAACCGTTCCCGGTCTTCTGCCCGGTCGATGCTGTCTACGGAAGACCCCAGGATCTTCACCCCGCAGTCATGGAGCGGACCGGCCAGGTTGATGGCGGTCTGGCCCCCGAACTGGACAATGACCCCTTCCGGTTTTTCCCGGTCGATCACATTCAGCACGTCTTCCAGGGTCAAGGGTTCGAAATACAGCCGGTCAGCGGTATCGAAGTCCGTGGATACGGTTTCAGGGTTGTTGTTTACAATGATGGTTTCGTAGCCCAGATCCTTCAGAGCCCATACAGAGTGGACGGAGCAGTAGTCGAATTCCACCCCCTGGCCGATCCGGATGGGACCGGAGCCCAGTACCAGCACCTTCTTGTTGGGGGTGTCTTCCACTTCGTCTTCCACCCCGTAGGTGGAGTAGTAGTACGGAGTTTCCGCGTCGAATTCCGCGGCGCAGGTATCCACCATCTTGTAAACAGGGGTAATGCCCCATTCCTTCCGGATGGCACGGATTTCCAGACCGGTCTTCCCTACCAGTTTCCCGATGGTCACATCGGCAAAGCCCCGTTTCTTCACTTCCCGGAGAAGTTCCGGCGTCAGTTCTTCGCTCTTCAAACGCACTTCCAGTTCCACAATGTGGCGGATCTTCCGCAGGAAGAATTCGTCGATCTTGGTGATGGCATGGGCCTGGTCCACGGTCATCCCTCTCCGGAAGGCTTCGGCGATGGTAAAGAGCCGTTCGTCGTCCACTTTCCGGACCTTTTCAAAGACTTCCTGGTCCGTCAGCTTGTGGAGTTCCGGCATGTCCATATGAGTCAGGCCGATTTCCAGGCAGCGGACCGCCTTCAGCAGACCGGCTTCGATATTCCGTTCGATGGCCATCACTTCCCCGGTGGCCTTCATCTGGGTCCCCAGGGTGTGGTCCGCATTGACGAACTTGTCAAAGGGCCAGCGGGGGATCTTGATGACACAGTAGTCCAGGGTGGGTTCGAAGCAGGCGGAGGTTTTCTTGGTTACCGCGTTTTCGATTTCGTCCAGGGTATACCCGGCAGCGATCTTGGCGGCCACTTTGGCAATGGGATAGCCTGTTGCCTTGGAAGCCAGGGCAGAAGACCGGCTTACCCGGGGGTTCACTTCGATGACGATGTATTCTTCACTGTCCGGATTCAGGGCATACTGCACGTTGCAGGCCCCTTCCACCCCCAGTTCCCGGACGATGTCGATGGCGGCGGTCCGGAGCATCTGGACTTCCCGGTCAGTCAGGGTCTGGCAGGGAGCCACCACGATGGAGTCCCCGGTATGGACCCCCACCGGGTCGATGTTTTCCATGTTGCAGACGGTGATGCAGTTGTCTTCATGGTCCCGGACCACTTCATATTCGATTTCCTTCCAGCCGGCTACGGACCGTTCGATCAGGGCCTGACCGATCAGGGAGTACATGAGCCCTTTGGTGGTAATGTCATCCAGCTGATCCATGTTGTGGGCAATGCCGCCCCCGGTGCCCCCCAGGGTGTAGGCCGGCCGCACGATCAGAGGGAAGCCCACCTTCTTGGCAAATTCCTTGGCCGCATCCACGCTTTCCACAATGGTGCTCTGGGGAATGGGCTGGTGGAGTTTCTCCATGGTTTCTTTGAACAGTTCCCGGTCTTCCGCCTTCATGATGCTGGAGATCTGGGTGCCCAGGAGCTGCACATTGTATTTCTTCAGAATGCCTTTTTTGTCCAGTTCAATGGCCAGGTTCAGGCCGATCTGGCCCCCCAGGGTGGCCAGCAGGGAATCCGGCCGTTCCTTGGCGATGATGGCTTCCAGGAATTCCACATCCAGGGGTTCCACATACACCCGATCTGCAATGTGCACATCGGTCATGATAGTGGCCGGGTTGGAGTTCACCAGCACCACTTCCAGCCCTTCTTCCTTCAGGGCCCGGCAGGCCTGGGTGCCGGAATAGTCGAATTCAGCAGCCTGACCGATGATGATCGGGCCGGAACCGATGACCATGACTTTCTTTACATTCTCTTTTTTTGGCATATCAGTGCCCTCCCATCATTTTGATAAACCGGTCGAACAGATAAGCGTTGCCGCTGGGACCGGGGGATGCTTCCGGATGGTACTGCACTGTGAAGGTGGGATGGTTCAGATAGCGCAGGCCTTCGATGGTGTTGTCGTTCAGGGACCGGTTGATCACTTCCACCGGCAGTCCCTTCAGGGAATCCTCATCCACCATGAACCCATGGTTCTGGGAGGTGATGCAGATCTTGTGGTCCACCAGATCCCGGACCGGCTGGTTGATGCCCCGGTGGCCGAAAAGCATTTTCTTGGTCTTGGCCCCGTTGGCCAGCGCCATGACCTGATGCCCCATGCAGATGCCGAAAATGGGTTTCTTGCCGATCATCTTTTTGATGTTGTCGATTTCCACCGTCAGATCCGCCGGATCCCCAGGGCCGTTGCTCAGGAAAATCCCGTCCGGATCCATGGCCAGTACCTCTTCCGCCGGAGTTTCCGCCGGGAATACGGTCAGTTTGCAGCCTTTTTCCACCAGGCATTCCAGGATGTGCCGCTTCACCCCGTAGTCCATGACGGCTACGGAATATTTGGCGTCGTCCGGTCCCATGGTGTACACCTTTTTGGTGGTTACCTGGGCCACCTGGTCATGTTCTTCGGGAGTGGCCAAAAGAGCCTGGACTTCGTCGTCCGGAGTATCTGCCGGCACCAGCACCCCCTGAAGGGTCCCGTAGGACCGGATCCGCCGGGTCAGCGCCCGGGTATCCACACCGGCCAGCACCGGGATATCGTTCTTTTCCAGGAATTCCAGCACCGTGCCTTCATCCCGCCAGCTGGAGGGTTCGTCACACAGTTCGCTGACGATCAGCCCCTTGTAGCAGCAGCCGTCACTCTGGCAGAACAGGTCGTTGCAGCCGTAGTTCCCGATCAGGGGATAGGTGAAGATGACGATCTGCCCGCAGAAAGAGGGGTCCGTCAGGGTTTCCTGATACCCGGACATGCCGGTGGTGAACACCACTTCCCCCACTGCCTTATGGGTGCTGTACAAAGTTCCTTCATAGACGCTTCCGTCTTTCAATACCAACTTGCCTTTTACTTTTTGCATACTACACCGTCTTTCATCACAAACCGGCCATCGACCATGGTCGCCACTGCCATGCCTTTGCAGTGTTTTCCGTTGAAAGGAGTCACCTTGCCCCGGGTATAGAATTTTTCACTGTCCACCGTCCATTCCCGGTCCAGATCCAGGATGGTGATGTCCGCATTCCGGCCTACCTTCAGGCTGCCGGCGTCCAGATTCATGATCCGGGCCGGGCTGGTGCTCATTTTGTTGACGATTTCATTGATGGAGAATTCTCCCGTATGGTACAGCTCCGTCAGGATCACCCCTACGGAAGTCTCCAGGCCGCAGAACCCGTTGGGAGCATACCGGAATTCCACATCTTTTTCTTCCGGCGCATGAGGAGCATGGTCCGTTACGATGGCATCGATGGTGCCGTCCTTCAACCCCGCCCGCATGGCTTCCACATGATCCCGGCTCCGGAGAGGAGGAGAAACCCGGGTGGCCGTATTGTAACCGGCGCAGGCTTCATCGGTAAGGGTCAGGTGGTGGACCGTCACTTCGCAGGTGATGTTCACCCCTCGGGCCTTGGCCTTCCGGACAATGTCCACAGCCCCCTTGCTGGCAATGTGGGCAATGTGGATGTGGGCCCCGGTGTATTCCGCAATGGCCGCATCCCGGGCCACACAGATGTCTTCGGCGATGGAAGGGATGCCGGGCACACCCAGACGGGCGGAAACGGCCCCTTCGTGCATGAACCCTTCGTGGTTCATCTCTTCGTCGATGTCGTGGCAGATCAGGGGCTTGTCAAAAGCGCTCACATACTGGGCTGCCAGGTTCATTACATAGGCACTGGACACATAGTGGCCGTCATCAGAGAAGCCCATGACCCCGTGCTGGGCCATGTCCCCCATTTCAGACAGTTCCTTGCCTTTTTCCCCTTTGGTAATGGCCCCGATCACTTCCACATGGACGTACCCTTCCTTTTGGGCCCGTTCCTGGATGCCGCTGACCACAATGGAGCTGTCGATCACCGGTTTGGTGTTGGGCATGCAGGCCACCCGGGTGATGCCCCCGTGAGCCGCTGCCATAGTGCCGGTGACCAGATCTTCCTTGGCTTCCAGCCCCGGTTCCCGGAGATGGGTGTGCAGGTCGATGAACCCGGGAGCCACCACCAGGCCCGTAGCGTCGAACACTTCGTTCGCCGCTGCATCAATGTGAGGTGCCGCTTCCGCGATTTTCCCGTCTTCCACCAGAAGGTCCATCACCTGGTCCAGCTGCTGGCTGGGATCTACGATCCGTCCGTTCTTAATTAGCGTTTTCAACTGGCTTTCCTCCCATAATCGTCAAGAATAACACGGCCATCCGCACCGCGACCCCGTTGGTCACCTGTTCCCGGATCACAGCCTGGTCACTGTAGCCCGTATCCCAGGAGATTTCCAACCCCCGGTTCATGGGACCGGGATGCATCACCAGACAGTCCGGTTTGGCCAGTTTCATCCGTTCTTCGTTGACCCCGTAAATCCGGGCGTATTCCCGGGGAGTGGGGAACATGGCCTTGTCCTGGCGTTCCAGCTGGATCCGCAGCACATCCACCACATCCGCCCCTTCAATGGCGTCTTCCACCCGTTTGTGCACCGTGACCCCCAGTTCCTGGATGTCGTGAGGAATCAGGGTCATGGGACCGGCCACATGGACATCCGCTCCCAGCTTGGTCCAGGCCGCAATGTTGCTCCGGGCCACCCGGCTGTAAAGGATATCCCCGATAATGGCCATTTTCAGGCCCTTGAACTGTTTCCCATGTTCCAGGATGGTGAACATGTCCAGGAGACCCTGGGTGGGATGGGCATGGGCCCCGTCCCCGGCGTTGATCACAATGGGGGCTGCAATGTCCGCTGCGTACTTGGCTGCCCCTTCCACCGGGTGACGCATGACAATGGCATCACAGGCCATGGACTGCATGGTCAGGATGGTGTCCTTCAGGCATTCCCCTTTTTTCACACTGGAAGTGCCGGTGCTCAGGTTGATTACGTCCGCCCCCAGATACTTCCCGGCCAGCTCGAAAGAGCTGCGGGTACGGGTGCTGTTTTCATAGAACAGGTTCACAATGGATTTGCCCCGGAGAGACGGGAGCTTCTTGATGTCCCGTTTCATGACCTTCTTCATCTCCGCCGCCGTTCGCATGATCAGATCGTACTCTTCCACGGACAGGGAGGAAAGATCCAGGATATCCCGTCCGGACAGGCTGACTGCCGCCTTTGTCATGTTGTAGCCTCCTATAATAAACTGCAGGTTGAAAAAATAAGCCTTCTCGTCCTAAGACAAGAAGGCTTCTAATAACTGCTTCTGGATAAAAGTCCCTTTCTTAGTCTCACAGGACTAGGTTAAAAGGTGATTCTTTGAAGTTTTTTCTAGTGTAGCACGGGGGAAAAGAAAAGTCAAGGCGGGAGAAAAATCACACCCGGCCCCTCCGGGCCTGTCAAAAGTCAGACGTCAGTTTTTCCGGTTCAAGTAAGCAATGACCTTGGGCGACAGTTCCACCCGCAGGGTCCCCAGGGCGTAGCACCCCAGTTCATAGGGCCGGTAGATCAGGGCGATTTTTCCTCCGCCCTCCAGGAAATAATTGTCGCTGATCTTCAGCTTGTCCCACATGAAAGAATCATTGGCAAAGGTCTTGCTCAGCGGCACCGGCTCATTTCGGCTGTTGTAAATGGGCTGGGACAGGATCAGGCTCTTGTCCGCCGTACTGATCCGGACAAAATAAGGAAGAGGCAGCTTCTACCCTGTCACCTTGCTGTAAGTCAGCCCCCGGGTATTGGTGTACCCATGGGCCGCCCCCTGGCTGTACCGGAAATCCGCCAGCGTGAGAGAAAGCAGCGTCCCGTCCTCATACTGCACCTGGTAAGAAAACCTCCCCCGGGTGAATTTTCCGGCCGCATAATCATCCCGGAACCCGGCTATATATTGGTAGATATCCGAATTGATCCGGTCCTGGGCCTCCTGATTGCGGTCCACATACACAATGGGGTAGCTCATCTTGTAATTGGCCTCGTCCGCCACATGCTTCTCCACGCTGGCCTCCCCCATCCCCAAAGGCAAAGCCAGCAAACCCGCCAACACAATCCAAGTCAGAAATTTCCCACTCTTTTTCATGATCAATGCCCCCATTTCAGGATAAACACTCACATACCACTTCGTCCATACCATTATTCTACCATAATATATGCCAGTAGGACGGTGAAAAGCAGCCAGCCGCTTTTCAGTCTCACGCCTTTGCCACCGACAAAAATGCCGCCAGAGCCGTCCGTTCCCCCCCTGGACCCCGTCCATCCGATTGAAAAATGCCGTCTCCGCCGGACTGATGACAACAACGATATTCTCCGCCTAATCAACGACAACCTCCTCCAATCGGTCGAACAAACAACATCCGATCCCAACGCGGTAGGGGTGCGCCGCAGGCACACCCTTCCCGGCCTCCTGGCTGTTTTAATCCGACTGAGATTGGCGATTTTAACCCGACTTCAAGAAGTAACCTGGTTTCATAACCACTTAGCCACCTAACCATTCAATCACTTTTCACACCCTATAAACTGATATTGATTAAACCTGCAATTCCAAAATATATATAAATAGTTCCCGATTACTCTTTGAAGTACCAGCCGTTCATCCCCGCATACGCGGGGTACACGGATAACAACGATGTTTTCCTCCATGTGTATATCGTACACCTCAAAATCTCCAAAATTTGCGGTCAGAAAATAGGTTAACCTCAAAAATTGCAATTTTTAAGGCTTGATAACTATCTTTACATTCATATTATAATGGCATCGTCCATAAACAACAATACAGACGCAGATGTCTCCCTTGTCCCTTTCTCTCCGTTCCCGTAGGGGCGGCAGGCCCGGCCGCCCGCATTTGTAAGCACCTCCTCACGCTCAACGTCTCCCGTCTCACGCCAAAGGATGCCAGATGCCGGGCATCTGCCTTTGAACACAAAAAAACGGAGGCCGGGAAGGGCTCCCCTCCGGGAAGCCCCTACACCGTCTCCGTCGGACTGATGATAACAACGATATTCTCCGCCTGGTCAACGACAACCTCCTCCAATCGGTCGAACAAACAACATCCGATCCCAACGCCGTAGGGGTGCGCCGCAGGCACACCCTTCCCGGCCTCCTGGTTGTTTTTTATCCGACTGAGATTGGCGATTTTATCCCGGCTCTAAGAAGCAACCTGGTTTCATAGCCACTTAGCCACCTAACCACTCAATCACTTTTCACTCCCTATAAACTGGTATTGATTAAACCCGTAATTCCAAAATGTATATAAATCGTTCCCGATTATTCTTTGAAGTACCAGCTGTTCATCCCCGCATGCGCGGGGTCCACTTTGTCATGGGCATGTGGGCAGGCATGGCCCTGGGATCATCCCCGCATGCGCGGGGTCCACGAATAACAACGATGTTTTCCGCCAGGTGTATATCGTACACCTCAAAATCCCTAAAATTTGCGGTCAGAAAATAGGTTAACCTCAAAAATCGCAGTTTTTGAGGTTTGATAATTGTCTTTACATTCATATTATAATAGCATTGTCCATAAACAACAATACAGATGCAGATGTCCCCCTTGTCCCTTCCTCTCCGTTTCCGTAGGGGCGGCAGGCCCGGCCGCCCGCATTTGTAAGCACCGCCTCACGCTCAACGTCTCCCGTCTTACGCCAAAGGATGCCAGATGCCGGGCATCTGCCTTTGAACATAAAAAACGGAGGCCGGGAAGCCCCTACGCCGTCTCCGTCGGACTAATGACAACAACGATATTCTCCGCCTGGTCAACGTAATTGCAGGGTGTGGCCCACACAGGCCGCCTGCATTCTCCGGTCCAACGACAACCTCCTCCAATCGGTCGAACAAACAACATCCGACCTCAACGCTGTAGGGGTGCGCCGCAGGCACACCCTTCCCGGCCTCCTAGTTGTTTTAATCCGACTGAGATTGGCGTTTTTAACCCGACTTCAAGAAGTAACCTGGTTTCATAACCACTTAGCCACCTAACCACTCAATCACTTTTCACACCCTATAAACTGATATTGATTAAACCTGCAATTCCAAAATGTATAAAATAGTTCCCGATTGCTCTTTAAAGTACCAGCTGTTCATCCCCGCATACGCGGGGTACACGAGTTTTCTTTGTATCTCCCTTTCTTGTCTATAGGATCATCCCCGCATGCGCGGGGTCCACATTACAACGCACCGGAAGCATACACCAACGTAAGGATCATCCCCGCATGCGCGGGGTCTACGGGCTTGTAGTGTAATCTATTTCCTGTGTCGCAGGTTCATCCCCGCATGCGCGGGGTCCACATTTCATCCATCGCATCAAGCAGCAGTCCGGCGGGTTCATCCCCGCATACGCGGGGTCCACTTTTTGGAGCCGGTGTGCAGGACCTGGCCGCGGGGTTCATCCCCGCATACGCGGGGTCCACTTTTTGTCTAATCTGGCATCGGCTGCCGTAATGGGTTCATCCCCGCATACGCGGGGTCCACGGTCTGGTGATGCTTTTGCCGCGTCTGTACAGAGGTTCATCCCCGCATACGCGGGGTCCACGTAATCTGGGGTTCTGTACCGTTCATTACCCAGGGTTCATCCCCGCATACGCGGGGTCCACCAGACTGGACCGAGCAGGTGGCAAGCGGAACTAGGTTCATCCCCGCATACGCGGGGTCCACATGTCCTTAGGGTGCGGATGGGGGTGTGGTGAAGGTTCATCCCCGCATGCGCGGGGTCCACAGCTGGGCTTGTCTTGCTCCAGCCTGCCGTAAGGGATCATCCCCGCATGCGCGGGGTCCACTATCAGGCGGGGTCACCTTGGGGATAGGGATCAGGATCATCCCCGCATGCGCGGGGTCCACTCCCGGCACTCTATCATATCCGCCAGCGCCAGAGGATCATCCCCGCATGCGCGGGGTCCACGCCACCAGGGCGGTGCCCCGCTTATGGACGTTGGGATCATCCCCGCATGCGCGGGGTCCACTATTTGATTTTTGTTAAGTCCTAGCTTCTTTAGGGATCATCCCCGCATGCGCGGGGTCCACAACTGTCTCTGCTGGCGTTGAATGAAGGATTGGGGATCATCCCCGCATGCGCGGGGTCCACTGGCTGAACGTAGAATGATGGCGAAATCCGTTAGGATCATCCCCGCATGCGCGGGGTCCACTTGAGAATACTAACGGCCCGGACGTTATACCCAGGATCATCCCCGCATGCGCGGGGTCCACAGGGCAAGGGGGACCTGTGGGGCGGCTGTGAGGGGATCATCCCCGCATGCGCGGGGTCCACCTCCGGAATAATCCACCATCGCTTTTTATGAAAGGATCATCCCCGCATGCGCGGGGTCCACAAGCAGAGGAGGAAACAAAATGAAATTTATCGAGGATCATCCCCGCATGCGCGGGGTCCACACCGCTGATTGTGACACTGATCCTGATGCCGTAGGATCATCCCCGCATGCGCGGGGTCCACGTATCCAACTGGGGACATCATAGTCTGGGTTTAGGATCATCCCCGCATGCGCGGGGTCCACAGACTGGCGCAAATTGGAAACAGCCATTGACCAGGATCATCCCCGCATGCGCGGGGTCCACCGAATTCCTGGACAGTGTGGACCGACTGCTTGAGGATCATCCCCGCATGCGCGGGGTCCACGGATTTGTTCAATACGGTTTTTTCGGTTTTCTGGGATCATCCCCGCATGCGCGGGGTCCACGGAAGCGGTTTCATTTCTTCCGTTGCCTGTTCAGGATCATCCCCGCATGCGCGGGGTCCACCACACTGGGAGTGATATTTTTGTTGAAAGACAAGGATCATCCCCGCATGCGCGGGGTCCACCTTGTAGATGGGGTCGATGATTACCGCCATGTAGGATCATCCCCGCATGCGCGGGGTCCACACATCCAGACCGGCATTGATCCGGCAGCCGGTGGGATCATCCCCGCATGCGCGGGGTCCACTTATCTACTCTACTCTTCTCTACTCTAGGAATAGGATCATCCCCGCATGCGCGGGGTCCACGTAGTCAAGGACCCTGCTACAGGACGGTACCGGGGATCATCCCCGCATGCGCGGGGTCCACCCCTGGCCAAACGGGCCGGGAAAACGGTGCCAAGGATCATCCCCGCATGCGCGGGGTCCACGACCGGAATCTTCCCTGGACAGCTTCTACCGGAGGATCATCCCCGCATGCGCGGGGTCCACGAAAAGTACTGCAGGGACCGTAAGACGGTAGTAGGATCATCCCCGCATGCGCGGGGTCCACCCCACTTAATATCTTCCGGATCGGAATTCCGCAGGATCATCCCCGCATGCGCGGGGTCCACTACCTGATCCAGAACGGCGAAGACATCCTGCTGGGATCATCCCCGCATGCGCGGGGTCCACTAGCTTTTGTCGATTTTCATAATTTTCTCCTTAGGATCATCCCCGCATGCGCGGGGTCCACCTTCCCATTTTTTCGGGGATACCGGTACAGGTAGGATCATCCCCGCATGCGCGGGGTCCACCACAAAGGAGCTGAGCTGCTTATGATCGGAAAAGGATCATCCCCGCATGCGCGGGGTCCACACCCACACCGTAAGCTGCATTACATCCCCGGTAGGATCATCCCCGCATGCGCGGGGTCCACATCAGCGAGAATCTTATGGTTTTCCCTTATGCAGGATCATCCCCGCATGCGCGGGGTCCACACTAAAAAAAGCCCGAAAAAACGCCATTCTTGAAGGCATCACGATCCCTTTTCATTTAACTTCACAAACACAGCCTTTGTCAACAGGCAATCTGCCAATGCCCGATGTTCCTGTTTCTCCAATCCCAAATGATTGGCAACAGTGGACAATTTGTAATTGGGCATAAGCCGGATTTTCTTCTTGGCCAAAGGAAGCACATCCATACAGTGATTTTCCGGCGTTGGATATCCATATCTCAAGCAGGCCTGTATAAGGAAATTCATATCAAAGGATGCATTATAAAGCAGCAGCTGGTCCTCTCCAATAAATTCCAAAAAAGCGTCCAGCCCATCTTTTTCCGACACTCCCTCTTTTTCCAGAAGTTCCACAGTAATTCCTGTCAGTTTTTCAATTTCCTGGGACAACGGCTCTGTAATACGGATAAGTTGCGAATAGGTTTCTGTTACCCTGCCATTCCGTACCTGTACTGCACCAAACTCCATGATCCGGTTTTCCAGCGGATTCAGACCTGTCGTCTCCAGATCTATGACAGTATAATTCCTCATTGCGTCAAACTGATTTTGCTTCAGTGCTCTTTTCCTTGCCATAAGGTGTATCTCAGCATTGCTCTTCGTTCCGGAATCATCCACATTTGCAGACTGATTCCCCAAAAGAGGATGGAGCATCAGCTTGATTCCATCCAGATCAACAGGCTCCCAGGCTGAATGCCAGGTGTAAAAATCCATGCCCTGTTCATTGGCAGCATTAAATACCATTGTAGCCTGTCCATCTTTCACATGGTTGCAGATCCGCTTCCACAACTCTTCCCTGACTCTGGCCGAAACACGGCCCACATAGACTCCCGTGTTGATTTCAAAAAGCCATTTCGTCAAATCTCCCCGCAAACTGGGAGGGCAATTGGTAACCGTAACTACAATCATGAACGGTCACCTGTTCCCTCATGATACTGCTTTCCATTTTCCACAGTTCCCAGTTTATTGTCCCATAGATAAACAGCATTGACCAATTCACTGTTGGGAGCTCCATCATCTTTTAACAGACACTGGATATCATGGACCATTCTTTCCAGGATATGAGACTTCACCATTGCATCCCGCACATGATGACGGACTGAGCGTTCCAGATCATCCGGGTTTTTCGCCGCTTCCTCAAAAGCAATGGGAATGGTTATCTCCGCTTTGTACAGATCGGCAATATCATAAACAAAAGAACAGTCATGTCCCACATGTACAAAGCCAAGGCCTGGAGAACACCCCAGCGCCGCTATGACGGCATGGGCCAACCCGTAAAGGCAGGCATGTCCCATGGAAAGAGCTTTGTTCACTGGATCCCCGGCTTCGAAATTCTGGGGATCATAGTCCCTGCCGTTCCATGGAACATTCCATTTTTTGGAAGATTGCCGGTAAACATTGCGGATCCGGCTGCCTTCCCGTCCCCGCAGCTGCTGCAGTGTCAATTTGGACACATCTTCATCCGGGAACCTAAGCTGATACATTTTACGGACTACTTCCAAATGAAGTCGTTGGTTATTGACCCTCCTGGCCTGTTCCATCAAAAGTCCGGATCTGTGAGTCAAAGACTGTCCGCTGCCATAATACCGCACGCCATGTTCTCCGGTCCAGATAACGGTAACTCCGGCATCCCCTATCAGCTCCATGGCCCGGTGAGATACATCCGTTCCCGGGCCTAAAATCAGTACGGATACAGCAGCCGCAGGGATATGGATGATTCCCTCCTTGCGTGCAGCGGTAATCGCACTGTCTTTCCGGCTGATAGTGCAGTGTTCCAGATAGATAAAGGTCATCCGGTCCCCGACTTGGGGCAAGGCGTTCAATTCCGGCTGTTTGATACCGGGGATCTTTTCCGTCATCTGAGACGCCCTGCAACAGTCAGCAAGCCCATGCCATAGGCTTTCCCTCTTCCGATGCCTTCAATCAGAGTCTCCCTGAACAGATCAGGATTCACTACCTTCAGGACTCCTTCAAAAGTAACCGCCAAAAGAGAAACCCGGCGTCCCTGATCACTGCTCTTCCGAAAGAAGAAAGAATGATCTTCTACAACCTGGAACGCTTCTTCTGAAAGTTCAAATCCATGTTTTTCCGCCCGGTCCAGCAGCCATTTTTTCTGATACCGGGGCGTAACATGGGGATATACTTTTCCCCTTTGTCCCGGAACATCTTTCTTTTCCATTACACTGTGGGTAGGATAGGCAACCAGGCGAAAATGCCATTGGCTGCCGGCATCCAGCTGCTCCAGCAGCGGATTATAGCAGCGGGTCTCCCATTTTTCCTTTGCTTCCGGGAATCCAAACTGCTCCGCAGCGCTGGTAAGATCAGGTTCTTCCCGACTGACGATCAGCAAATACGTTTTCCCACGAAGCGGATCCACTCTCCACAGCTTTTTCTGTTTCCTGACAGGGAAAGACTGTTCCAACGCACCATGGAAAAGATTTGGGTTGGCCAAAGCCTGCATGGTTTTCCGTTTGGAAAGATCCAGCTGCATCCTCGTCATGTATATGGGGTTATCTGCCAGGTTCACTTTCCATCACCC
The DNA here is from genome assembly GCF_052122235.1 of Acidaminococcus sp. HCP3S3_H5. Lineage (NCBI taxonomy): Bacteria > Bacillati > Bacillota > Negativicutes > Acidaminococcales > Acidaminococcaceae > Acidaminococcus > Acidaminococcus sp. HCP3S3_H5. The sequence goes on along the minus strand of NZ_JBQKCS010000008.1, from coordinate 64,281 downwards.
CCCAGTTCTCCAAAAGCATCATGATCCGTAGCCCGGATATCTCCTTTGTCCACATAGCCCGCTTCTTTCACATACCGATACCGATACCTGCGGTAAGCCGAATTGAATGATACCGGTTCGTCCTTCAAACGATGCCGGATAGATGCAGGTTCCCCGTCATCGTCTAAAATCAGGCGCAGATGATGATCCAGTCGTTTTTGTCTCCATTCTGCAGACAGCCAGGGTTCCTTCAGAAGCGTTTCCTTCAATCCGGTTTGACGGATGCCAAGTACCAGGGGAAAACTGGGAGGGCAGGACCGCCGCCCCAGAAAAAGCGGATATACAGGGTTTTCCAAAGCCAGTTGGATTTTTTCCAAAAAAGCTTGATCAGGATGTTCCAAGCCAACAAGGAACACTGCATCACTGAGATAAAACCTTCTGGTAAGGTCCGCCTGTTTGGTTCCGTGGACCATCTGGAAATCTTCAAGAGATTCTCCCGGCTGGTCCACACGCACTCCCATATGGAGCGCACACAAGTCCTGATTTTCTTCATTTCTTTTTCTGCCCAAAGCAGAAGCCAGCAGCCCGATTACGCCGCTCTTTGTGGGAATGGAATAAGACCTCCTGATGCTGAACCTGGAATCATCACCCCACGCCTGCAGCGGGGCAGCAAGCCGCAACAGCAGCGTACTCATTTTTCATCCTCCAATTGTTTTGCCAGAGCGTTTTCCAGAGCATCCAGAAGATCAGGTACCGAATACGCCGGAACATCCAAGCCCTCCTCATTCAGTAATTCCATGGATTTCCCGGAGCCAAAAGAAAGGACAGGGGCATTTCCATACTGGCGGTAAAGGTCTTTGGTGTACTTTGCAAAAGCTTTTTCCGATGCATCGATATACCCTTCCGTTCCAGCCGGTACCGCTTTTTCAAAAGCACCGCATAAATTGACGGGCTGATCCCGCCGCAGGGTGATATAGATATCGCTGGGCAGGGTACGGTTGGCAAATGTGTTTTCCTTCCCGGTAGGCATCGTATATACAAACGATTCCACAAAATTCCGGGTTGCCCTGGCTGCCTTTTCGCCGGTGAAATTTGCCAGTTCCCGCACATTCACAGTGGCATACCGGTACAAAACGGCAGAATTGAATTCTACAGTTCCCAAATGACCAGCTCCTGCATTGTCATCCCGGGAGCAATCATCAACAGCCGTAAAATAATCATATTCATTATGGACAATGTGGGTAGAAATGCTGTGGGCCACCTGTACCGTTGCATCATAATTTAAAGACGGATCGCTGGCGGCCATTCGCCCGAACATGATCATATCCACAGAAGGATTTTCTTTTAACGCTTCTTTATAGGCTTTTTTGTCTTTTTCATCGTCGATAACCAGTCTGGCCAGCGCCTGGACTTGGCTTGCACTGATGAAAAACAGGGCATCCGTTCCTTTTTCCGCATCCTTGATCTTAAGGCCGGCATTGGTCAAGGCCGTAATGGCCAATTTTTCTGCTTTCTCTGGAGACAAATCGGTTCTTTCCTGCAATACAGCATTTTTCACCAGTTCAACAATGTGCTTTGTTCTTTTCCCCAGTTCCCCTTCCGGAAAAAGTCTTTTGAAATCCTCCCGGATTACCCGTTTCCACGCCTGGGAAGAAACTCTGGCCCGTGGAGTTCCCCCGTAAACTGCCATTTTAGGGCTTCCGGTATCATCCCGGTTTACACAGCTGGGCGGTACATTCTGCAGAACATGGATATCCACATACAAATTCTTATTCATGATTTTCCTCCTTCACGGTTTCCTGTTGATTGTCAAAAGCATAAAAACCACGGCCCCATTTCAATCTGACCTGGTTCTGATTTTCCACTGCCTGATACAAGTACAGATCTCCTGCCAAATCAATGTAGTCCAGCGGAATTCCCTTACTTCGCAGCAGCTCAACGATTCCCCGCAGATGATATGTCAGCTCTTCCATATCAGTGGCTGTTGCCATCTGGTTGAATCTCCTCAGGATCCGGTTCTCCGCGTCCTGATCTCCTTTGGGAACCAGTCCTCGAAGCGCTTTTCCCAGGGAGGCTCCCTTTTTCTGCATGGATTGGCTTTGTCCCTGCTGATGCAGCGCATATAAAGTAAGTGCAGCATAGACCGCCCACTCGCCCCGGCTGGCAGTTTTCCCTTTTCCCTGCAGTTCTTCCGGCAGTTGGTTTAAAAAGCTGCCATAGAGCAAAGGAATCTCTCCAGGGTATTTTCCTACGCCCTTCCTCAACAACGCCAATTCAGCTTTCCCATTCCCTTTGTCGCTGACTTTTTGCAGATACCCGATTTTCAGCATCACATACTTTTTCACTTCATCCAGTCTGCTCACTTGGCATCACCCTCTTTCGGATAAATTTTGGCCAATTCCAGTTTAAACCACATGTCTGCCCGGGGCACCGAATAAAATTCCCGGGTATTCCTTTTTTTGTCTTCAAGGATACGCCCCGAAAAAGCAGCCACACCGGCCCGCTGTTCTTCCGCATTCCCGATTTGGTTTGCAATGGCTTTTGCCTGTTGCTCCCAGTCCCGGTATGCATTTTCCAACTTCTTGGGATCTTTCAGCAAATCTCCCCGGAACTGGAGCAGCCACTTTCTGAAAGGTTCATCAACAGCCCGATAAAAAAGCGACTCCCCTTTCCTGCTTTTTTTCTCCGGATCTCCCCCCTCTGCCAAAAAAATATTATAAAACAGGTGATTGACAGCCCGGGCGGCTTCATCACACTTGGCAATCTGTTGTTCAATGGTTTCCTGGACTCCTATCTCTTGTTCAGAAAGAAGTTCCGGATACAAAGTCAGTGTATCGCTGCTGAAATCATTAATGAAAAAGTCCTTATCACCATACTGCATGGCAACAATCCGAAAACGGATAGTTTCTGCAGAAGGAAGCAAATCCAGTTCCTGCAAAGACCGCAGCCAACTGATGATTCCAGGAACATGCCTGTTCTGATGGGTTTCTTCCGATGACTGGTTTACAAAATAATTGCCAAAATCACGCCACATTTGCCTTCCAGGTGAAATTCTCTGAGGATGGAAAAACTGCTTTTTCAGATCTTTAGGCTCATTCCATACAGTCATCTGTTCATTGAAAGCGCCATCTTTACCATTATTACTGAAAAAGTCACCACCCAGCAGATGATATCCTGTTACTCTTCCATTTTCCCGTTCCAGCAACAACCTCCTGGATTGTAGGGTAAGCAAGCTGGCCAAATTATCCGGAACAGAGATCTCTGTCCGTTCGTCCTCTTTAGGCAGATGTTCCCAGTTGGGATTGGCCTTTTCGCCCCATAATTCTTCTCCGTCTTTTAAAAAAGTCAGATTCAGGAGTATGGTTTCAAACAGGTTCTTTCCCACACTCTGGATCATTCCCAGTTTCCCCACCCAGCCAGCGCCTGGTGAAGGCAATCCCTTTTGTTTGGGTTTGGCTGACGTATCATCAAAGGCATTGACAAACAGGAGCCACCGGGCGGCTTCCGGATAGGAAAGGGTGTTTTTCTCTTCCCCGGCACGATTGGAAAAGAGCCGGATCTTATTGCTGCTTTCTGAAATATCACCAATCAGTTTGGAAGCACCATACTGGGTTCCCTGAACGGCGCCGGGAGCCTGACCAAAAGGTCTTTCCGGATCAAAAAGCCAGAAGCAGTCATGGTACTGCTCCAGATACTGCAAAACAGGCTCCTGGGGAAACCGTCCATTTTCCCATAAGGCTCCCCAACGCCGCAGGATTTCATCTGCCGCTTCATCCGGATCAGTGATTTCCGCAATATCCATGGCTTTTCCATTTTCATCCACCCGGGAAAAAATGGTATATGCCAGAGCAATCAGCAGGCGGAGTACGGCAAAATTCTGGGGCTGATTCTCACCTCCCAGGTCAAGATAATCCTGTCCATGGAGGAATACGTCCCTCAAAGACAAGGTATCAACCTGCAGATCTTTACGCAGCACACAAATCCAGGGTTCATCCACAAGATTGAATTCTCGTTCGTTCATTCTCCACTCTCCTTTTCATAGATGAGTCCCAACAGCGGATCATAGGAAATCTCATACCCGGCAAGTTTCCCTTTGCCATTTTCTTCCAAAACCAAAAACAACTCTCCGGAAAGATAGGGATTCTTCAGCCATTGAGGAACCCATTGTTTAGTCTGTTTCTCCAGTTCCTGAATGACTTTCTGTACTATCCAAGGCTGGCCAAACCGTGCAGGCAGCCGTATTTTCTGCTGGTAGACACGCAGGGCATCAGCATTGTTCAACGGTTCATCCCAAGCAAACCGCTGATTTCCTGGCCAGACATCCTTCAGTGCATTTGCTGTCAGATCTTTTTCCAAAAGGATCACTTCAATGCTGTCCGGGCCATTGCGCACACTGGCTTCTGCCTGGATTTCATTCATGGCTGGCGTGTTGTCCAGCCAGCCTTCCAACGTGTTTCTTGCCTTGAATCTTGCTGTTTTCCTGGGAAGAGGCACACAGTTTGTTTTTGCAGCATTTTTTTCGTCAGCCATATGCTGGTCATATTTTACCTTCGCCTCCTTTTCTTTTTCAGGAGCGATGCTGTAGGACTCATCATACACGTCCTGCACATAGGGAGAAATATCATCCGGCAGGATGAATCTGTCCGGCAAAAGTTCTTTTGTCCGCAAAAGCAGATATTCCTCATAAACCGCTTTTGCTCCCTCATCCAGTTCTTCGTCTTCTTTGGCACCCAGAATCATACAGGTTGCCTGCTTCAAGCCATCCGGCCGTTTTCTGGCATGCCGATGCAACCGTCCGATTCTTTGGAACAGCAGATCCATGGGACAGAGGTCCGTAAGCAGCAAATCAAGATCTATATCCAGAGACTGCTCCATAACCTGGGTTCCAACGACCACCAGGTTGTTTCGGTTTTCGCCAGATTTTTTCCCGATCCGTTTCAGTATTTCCTTTTCCAAAGCGGTCTTTTGCCCCAGGATGAATCCAGCATGAAAGAGGATGATTTCATCCTCTGGAAGCGAATCTTTCAAATGTAACGCCAATTGTTGGGCTCTCTTTACCGTATTCACAATGATACCCGCACATCCCCCTGCGCCCAGCCGGTGTTTCAGGATATCCGGAATGTCTGCATCGGAAATCCGCTGCAACCGAACCTCTTTCGAAGTTCCTTCCACAGGAATCTTTTTCTGTTTGACCTGATTTCCGTCAGTCCATGTCAACAAGGGGTATTCTTTGCTGGTCATCCAGGGCTCCCCGGCTCCGCTGTCCGCATTGACAATTCCCTGATACGCCTGTATCAAAGCAGTCCTCCTGGCATAAGGCAGGGTGGCGGACAACAGGACAACAGGTACCTGATAGGCGCCCAACCAGGCCATTGCCCGTCCCAGGAACTGATTCATATATGCATCATACGCATGACATTCATCTACGATGACCACTTTTCCTGCCAGGCCCAGATGCCGCAGCATCACATGTTTTTGCTTCAGGGCAGCCAGGAGCAGCTGGTCTACAGTCCCAATCACAAAATCAGTCAACAGTGCCTGTTTTCTCCCTTCAAACCAGGGATGGACCAACAGCGGCTCTCCATCTTCATCCGTAGATGCTGTTCCATGGAAAATGGATCTGTAGTCGTCATTCATTTCTGCGGCGCCATGAGCAAGCCGTATTCCCAAACTGGCCGTCTCTGCCTGGGCTTCTTCAGCAGCCCAATCTGCAATCCGGGGGAAAATACCATTGGAGGTTGCCTGGGTTGGCAGCCCGAAAAACAGTCCACCGCTGCCCTTTCGGCTGGCCAGCAAATCGGCTGCGGCCAGCGCAGCTTCAGTCTTCCCAACTCCCATCTGCGCTTCCAGTACAAAGATCCCCGGATTTCTGGCCTGTTCCACGGCTTCAATGACTGCTTTCTGGACAGAATTGGGGAGAAAACCAAAGTGTTCGGCAAAAGTTTGATCAGAGAGGCTGTAACATTGTGAATTCCAGGGCGGTGGCAACTCCAGCTGCGAAAGGCCATTTTCAATTCGTTCGGCATAATCGATTTCTTCCCCACACTTATCAACGGAAATCAGGGGAAAGTAGATTTCGTTACTGGCAATCCAGTCAGCCATGATCAATAGACCTGTCAGCAGAACCTGGGCCGGCATGGAGATTTCAGGAATGTCTTGTGGAGAAGAAATGTCTGCCAGCTGGAATCCCTGTTCTATGAACCAGTTGCGCATTTCTTTCCACTGTTCAGCCATATCCAGTTCGGACCGGTCATAATAATTGATATGATGAATGGAATAAGGTGAAAGCTGCTTCTTTTCCCAGCCTTTTCCCTCTTTGGCATGGGGTTTTCCATGGTGGGCACCAACCATGGCAGCAAAACATAAAGGAAAATCTCTTGCCAGCAATACGGCTTCCCCAGCTATTGGATGCGGGGATGCTTTTCGGCTGGTGAATACTTTATATCCTGAAATCGGGAGGCCCTCTTCCTCCAATTGATTCTCTATTCCTTCTATATTTTGCAGGATCATACTGCAAAATGCGGGGGTCGCCTTTCCCAAATCATGCAGGGCACCCAAAAGCACAGCCGTTTTCCAAAGCTGCTCTTCGTTTCCTGCAGGATTTATAGCCTTTTTCACTGAATCAGGCAGCCATACGGAAATCAGATAATCCATCACAGCAGCTGTATCCCGTAAATGCATCCATAAAGGGAGCCATTCGTCCGGATTTTTCCGATTTGCTTTTGCCGGTAAATCCCATACAGCCCGGATTGTCATGTCATTACCCCTTTCAGTTTATTCATCACTCTTTTATATTATCATATTTATTGTATTTTTATGATAATTTTTTTGCTACTTTTATCAGTCTACTTCCATCCCCTCCTTTTCTCCCTCTACTATACCATAGTACCTATGTAAAAAAACTCCCAGTAAAGAAATTCTTCCAACACAAAAAAACGGAGGCCGGGAAGGGCTCCCCTCCGGGAAGCCCCTACGCCGTCTCCGTCAGACTGATGTTAACAACGCTATTCTCCGCCTGGTGAATGTCACTGCAGGGGCGCGGTCCACACGGGCCGCCCGCCTTTGCCGGTTCAACGACACCCCCGTCCACTCGATCGAACAAACAACATCCGACCCCAACGCTGTAGGGGTGCGCCGCAGGCACGCCCTTCCCGGCCTCCTGGTCAAGCAGACCCAATTATCCTTAAAGTGAAGAACGTTGCAGTCTATCACATCCGTATTCATTCCTGATTCTCCATTCTAATCCATGCCCCCGTATGGGGGCGACAAGGGATGTGTGTCGATTTCTCCATCCATGACGTATTTTCAATCTATGCCCCCTTGCGGGGACGACAGGCCCGGCCGCCCGCATCCGCAAACGCCGTCTCACGCCAAAGGATGCCAGATGCCGGGCATCTGCTTTTGAACATAAAAAACGGAGGCCGGGACGGGCTCCCCTCCGGGAAGCCCCTACGCCGTCTCCGTCAGACTTCGGTAGAATAAACAACATCCGACCCCAACGCCGTAGGGGTGCGCCGCAGGCACGCCCTTCCCGGCCACTTGTTGTTTTCATCCGACTGAAATTGGCGATTTTAACCCGACTCTAACAACGCTTGCATTTTCTCTGTCAATCCTATATGATTATATGAAATAATTTACTGAATTATGCATTAAATAAAATGGTCAATTTTTAGCACGTTGACATTGATATATAAATTCTATATAATGGAGAACAAAGGAGTGCTGAAATCTCTACGGGGATCAGTGCGAATACCTTCTCCATTGTTGGAGAGGGTATTTTTTTATGGGTAAACAAAAAACATTTAAAACAATAGAAGAACAAATTTCATTATTAAAAGCAAGAGGTTTAATCATTTCAGATGAAGCGTATGCTGCAAATTACTTGCTGAGTAACAATTATTACAACATTATAAATGGGTACAGTAAATATTTTATATCCAAAGGAGATACTTATTTACCTGGTGCAAACTTTGATGAAGTCGTCTGTTTATATTCATTTGACCGCGAAATCAAGCAGGCTTTCTTTAACAAAATTCTCAGCGTTGAGGGGCATTTAAAATCCATCTTTGCCTATCATTTTGCCAAAAAATACAGGAATACCCCCTATGCCTACCTGGATACCGCATGCTATGACTCTAGTAAAACACTATCAGTTGTAACAACCATTTACCACCTGTCTGGCATTATAAATCATTATAAAAAACAACCAAACAGCAGTATCGCCCATTATTTAAAAAATTATGGATCTGTTCCTATCTGGGTGCTCATCAACTATATGGATTTTGGCGAACTTCGCCACATGATATCTTCAGTATCTACCCAGCTTCAAAACTCAATAGCCCATGATATGGAAACTTTCATCCAGCAAAACCTTCAGAAATCTGAAATTTTCCCACCTGAAACGATGTTGAGTTTCATCGAAAATATCAATGATGTAAGAAATATCTGTGCCCATAATAACCGTTTGATTGATTTTAAATGCAGAAGGGACTGCAAATACTGGTTTCCTCTTCATTCATCAGCAGGCTTAACCGCAAATGATTATCGTAACACTATTTATTCCGTTTATCTATCCATGCAATGCTTCCTCAACAGTGGAGAGTTTAACGTTTTACACAATTCATTGGATTTTCTAATGCAAACTTTAAACAAAAATTTAAAGACAATCTCTGCCAACACGATTATTCAAACTCTAGGTTTTCCAAAAGACTGGTTCACCCCCACAAGCTAATAACCCCGCATCTGCAAACGCCGTCTCACGCAAAAGGATGCCAGATGCCGGGCATCTGCCTTTGAACATAAAAACCGGAGGCTGAGATGGGCTCCCCTCCGGGAAGCCCCTACGCCGTCTCCGTCGAACTGATGATAACAACGATATTCTCCGCCTGGTCAACGTCACTGCAAGGGCGCGGTCCACACGGGCCGCCCGCCTTTGCCGGTTCAACGACAACCCCGTCCAATTGGTCGAACAAACAACATCCGACCCCAACGCCGTAGGGGCGCGCCGCAGGCGCACCCTTCCCGGCCTCCTGGTCAGGCAGACCCAATTATCCTTAAAGTGTAGAGATGGTCAGCCCGCTTAGGAAATATCCTGTTTGCCTCCGGCAAAATGTCGCCAGAACCACCCATTTATCCGGTTGCCCTGCCAGTGGAGGCACTGGATCAAAGTCAGCGGACCAGTTCCAGCGAAATATTCCCCTTTCCCAATAATATGTCTTTGGATCGATGGAAAAGCAGCCAACCGTTCTTCCATCTCACACAAGGTATCTCACGCTAAAGGGACCCGGCCCCAAGCCATGGTCACTCCATAGCGGCACACATGTCCCCGTACGCACAGGGTACGCCCAATTACTTCTCGGCTGTCTCTTCTGGCTCTTCCAGCCGTTTGTAAAACTTCTCATAACTTTTCCTTGCTTCTTTTGTGGCCTTGTCAGTGAGCTTGTATTTGCCCTCATACACATCATAGGTATACCACTCTGGATTTTCCAGAAACAGCGGCCGATTGTCAAAAATCATTACTTTATCATTCCTTTCTGCTTTAGCCATTTGGTCATGGCCTTGCCCAGATCAGATTCATCCCCGCATGCGCGGGGCCACCCAGTAAAGAAATAATCTCCAAATACAAAAAAACGGAGGCCGGGAAGGGCTCCCCTCCGGGAAGCCCCTACACCGTCTCCGTCGAACTGATGACAACAATGCTATTCTCCGCCATGTGTATATCATACACCTCAAAATCCCCAAAATTTGCGGTCAGAAAATAGGTTAACCTCAAAAATCGTGATTTTCGAGGTTTGGCATTTCTTCTCATGTTTATATTATAAAGGTATCGCCCATAAATAACAATACAGATGCAGGCCGCCCGCATCTGCAAACGCCGTCTCGCGCCAAAGGATACCAGATGCCGGGCATCTGCTTTTGAACATAAAAAACCGGAGGCCGGGATGGGCTTCCCTCCGGGAAGCCCCTACACCGTCGACCTCGGACTTATGACAACAACGATGTTCTCCGTCTGGTGAACGTCACTGCAGGGCGCGGCCCACACGGGCCGCCCTCCTTTGCCGGTTCAACGACATCCCCGTCCGCTCGATCAAACAATCAACATCCGACCCCAACGCCGTAGGGGTGCGCCGCAGGCACGCCCTTCCCGGCCACGGGCTGTTTTAATCCGGCTAGGGTTGGCGTTTTTTAACCGACTCTGACACAGGGAACTGAACTCATAAGCAATTGGCCACTTAATCACTTTACCACTCAGCCACCTAACCATCTTACCGGAACCCTTAGTCTGCTTATTAATCTATGATTACAGTGGCTCACTTTCGATGATATTCACAACTGGGTTTTAATAAGCTCCCTCAACTACTCCCTAAATCCCGGACCCAAATCATCTCTTCTCAATCCAAATTCCACCACAGCCTTCAAATATCCTAATTTATCCCCCGTATCATACCGTTTCCCCTGAAAATTGTACGCATATACATGCCCCATATGAGCCATGACCCGCAGGGCATCTGTCAGCTGGATTTCTCCGCCTTTGCCAGGCCGGGTCTCTTCCAGGATATCGAAAACTTCCGGAGTAATCACATACCACCCCAGAGCCGCAAAACGGCTGGGGGCTTCTTCCATTTTGGGTTTCTCCACCATATCCTGTACTTTCAGCAGGAATATACTGAATGGTAGGCTTATCCACAATAGGCAGCATTTCCTTGGGCATGGCTTTGGTTTCCGGCAGAAACCGGGTACCGAAGCCGGCTGCGGGGATTATGGCCTTACGGATTTTTTGCATGAGGAAGCTCCTTTTCGGCATAAATTTATGACTTTAGACTTCATCTGTTGATTATAACGTATAGTGTTAAATCTAGCTATCATAATTTACACAAAGGTGTGAATACTTTTCTTACTTTGTATTCAACTTCAGAGAGTCGGGAATTATGCTAATAAAACTACTATAAGTACAAATAAAAGCGCCCATAAGTCCAGTTTTAATGCAATGTTAAACATCTTATATTTATTAACAGCAATTCTGCTATTAATAATAATATCTTCAGCTAAATCTTGCACACATTTATTCGCTTTAGATTCTTTACGCCCGTAATTAAGATTTATACATTTTATATATTCTTCAGTAGCTTTAAATAATGCAATGCTTCTATAAAAAATCAAATTCTGAGTATTAGAATTCGATACGTCTAAGGAGAAGAGATAAAAGGGGAACTATACACCTCACAAAGCAAATGTGGTATAATATGCTGTAACTTATGGTCTCAATCTATTTCTATCTGTTATAGGAGCTGACGTGATGACAAGCAATAAAAACAGGAACTGGAGGAACCCCTTCGGTTCGTCTTCCCCCCACAAACGGAAAAAGCTGGGCGGAACAATCTTTTCTGCCCTGATGGCCCTGGTGCTGGTGGGCTTCCTTTCGGTGGCTGCCTTCTTTGCCGTGGCCAAATTCACCACCGCCAAGATCCTTACCAAGGATATGGCTCCCATGGCCTCTTCTCAGTTCTTCGATGCCAAGGGCAACCTGATCACCACGGTGGATTCGGAAGAAGACCGGATCCCGGTGACCATCGACAAGGTGCCCAAGAACCTGCAGAACGCGTTTCTGGCTGCAGAAGACATCCGGTTCTATGAACACGGGGGCATCGACTTCCGGGGCATCGGCCGGGCCATCTACACCTACATCCGGTGGGGCGAGGTCCAGGGGGGCAGTACCATTACCCAGCAGCTGGCCAAGAACTACTTCCTGACCCAGGAACAGACCCTGAGCCGGAAGCTCCATGAAGCCTTCATTGCTCTCCAGATCGAGCAGAAGTACACCAAGAAGGAAATCCTGGAAATGTACATGAACCAGATTTACTTCGGCCAGGGTGCCTACGGGGTGGAAACCGCCGCCAACACCTATTTCGGCAAGCATGTGGAGGATCTGGACCTGGCCCAGAGTGCCATGATTGCCGGGATTCCCAAGAGCCCCAACTACTACTCTCCCCTGTCCAACCCCAAGGCCGCCAAGGCCCGGCAGAAGACGGTGCTGGAGCAGATGGCCAAGTACGGGTTCATTACCAAGGAACAGGCTGACAAAGCCTATGCGGAACCTCTGACCTACAAGAGCCTGAATGAATCCCCCGGCTCCAAGAAATACTTCATTGATTACTGCATCCAGCTGCTGGTGGACAAATTCGGTCCGGATGCCGTATACAAACAGGGTCTGAAGGTGTACACCACCCTGGATCCGGAAATGCAGAAGGCGGCGGAAAAGGCGGCAGCCCTGACCCCCACCTATTACACTGACAGCAACAAGCTGAAGCAGCCTCAGAGTGCCATTGTGGCAGTGGATCCCAAGACCGGGTACATCAAGGCCATGATCGGAGGCCGGGGCACGGACCAGTTCAACCGTGCCGTCATGGCGGAACGGCAGCCTGGTTCTTCCTTTAAGCCTTTCGTTTACATGAACGCCATGGAACAGGGTGCCACTCCCAGCGATACCGTCCAGGACTCCCCCATCCCGGGAGACTGGAACCCCCAGAACTATGACCGGAGCTTCCATGGCACCGTGTCCTACCGGACGGCACTCACCTATTCCTACAACGTGCCTGCCGTCAAGGTGGCCATGAAGTACGGAACGGAAAAGACCCTGAAACTGGCCAAACGGCTGGGGATCACCACCCTGGTGGATGATGACGACAACGCGGCCATGGCCCTAGGGGGCCTGACCCACGGGGTGACGCCTCTGGAAATGGCCGGTGCCTATGCGGGCATCGCCAATATGGGGAAATTCAACAAACCCACTCCCATTGTAAAGATCCTGGACCGGAACGGCAAAGTGCTCTATGAACACAAAACCAATCCCACCCAGGCTGTGAAACCGGAAACTGCCTACATGATGATTTCCATGATGGAAGACGTTATGACCCGGGGTACTGGCCGGGGGGCCGCCATCAACCGTCCCTGCGCCGGGAAATCCGGGACCACTGACACTTACCATGATGCCTGGTTCGTGGGCTTTACGCCCAACCTGGCCTGTGCCGTATGGATCGGGGATGACAACAACGAATCCCTGGGCGGCATGACCGGTGGCGGTGAGCCGGCCACTCTGTGGCGGACCTTCATGAGCAACGCTCTGGAAGGGGTGCCGTCGGAAGACTTCGAGACTCCGGACGGGTTCAAGATGCCTGCTCCCAAGTATGAAGCTCCCAAGGCCCAGCCCAAGAAGGAAACCACCAAGAAGAAGGATACCAAGAAACAGAGCAGCAAAAAAGAAGACAGTCTGCCGGGAGACGGAAACGTTCCCCAGCCGCCCCGGTCCGGGAAGAGCTCCACACCCCCGCCCGTACGGCCGCCAAAGCAGTGATAATGAAAAAATCCCCGTCGCAAATGCGGCGGGGATTTTTTTGTCAATGGTCAGCGGAGGGCCGAGAACAACAAAGAACCCGTCCCCAAAAGGGGCGGGTTCTTTTCTTCGGCTGTTGCCGCGGCAGCAGCCTTACCGATTGTTCTTGAAGAAGGCCAGGGCCACTTCGGGGAACAGTGCATAGGACAGCACGTCTTCCACAGAGGCGTTGGGATAGCCTTTGGCGGCCAGGTCGGCTTTCATCTTGTCCATTTGCGGCGGAATGTCGTCGGCCGGTCTGTGGGTGATGGGAGCGATCGTGGTCTTGCCGGTCTTCTTGACGATCCAGCGGCGCACCACTTTCTTCAGATCTTCGCTGATAGGCCCCGGAGTCTTGCCGTATTTGCCCAAAACAATGTCCTGGATTTCTTTGGGGATCATTTTGTACCGTCCCATCATTACGTTCATGGTAGCCATGGTGCCAACGATCTGGCTGGAAGGAGTAACCAGCGGAGGATACCCCAGGTCGGCCCGGACTCTGGGCACTTCCTTCAGCACTTCTTCGTACTTGTCAGCCATACCCATCTGGGTCAGCTGGTTCAGCATGTTGGACAGCATACCGCCGGGGATCTGGAAGCTCAGGACCTTGGGGTTGATGCTGATGTTGCTGGGCAGGTTGAAGGTCTTCACCAGGTCAGCACGGACTTTCTTGAAGTGGTCCGCAATGGGCCCCAGTTTATCCATGTCGATGCCCGTATCTCTGGGAGTCCCTTTCAGGGTGTATACCAGGGATTCAGTGCAGGGATGGCTGGTGGTTTCCGCAAAGGGAGACAGAGCCGTATCCACAATGTCCGCACCGGCTTCGATGCCCTTCAGCAGAGCCATGGAAGCCATGCCGCTGGTGCAGTGGGAATGTACATCGATAGGAATATTGATTTCTTTCTTCAGGGCTTCCACCAGGGAAGAGCAGGCATAGGGAGCCAGCAGGCCGGACATGTCTTTGATGCAGATGGAGTCAGCCCCCATTTCCACCAGTTCCTTGGCCAGCTTCAGATAGTCGCTGTCCTTGTGGTACGGGCTGATGGTGTACACCAGGGTGCCCTGGGCATGAGCGCCGGCAGCCTTGGTGGCTTTCATGGCAGTTTCCAGGTTCCGGGTATCGTTGAAGGCATCGAAGATACGGATGATGTCGATACCGTTGTCCACGCTGCGTTTTACGAATTCGGTGACCACATCGTCTGCATAGTGGTTATAACCCAGGATGTTCTGGCCACGGAGCAGCATCTGCAGCTTGGTCTTTTTCACATGTTTCCGGATGGTGCGCAGCCGTTCCCAGGGATCTTCATTCAGGAACCGCAGGCAGGAGTCAAAAGTGGCGCCGCCCCAGGCTTCCAGGGCATAAAAGCCGCAGTCATCCAGTGCTTCCAGTACGGGCAGCATGTCGCTGGTGCGCATACGGGTGGCACAGAGGGACTGATGGCCGTCTCTGAGAACCGTTTCCACGATTTTAACGGGCTTCGGATTGTTCATTGCTCAACCTCCTATAGGTAAAGAACCGACTAATGGTTTTATACAATATCCATTATATCATACAACTGTCCTGGGGGGTAATACATTGTACTTTATTTTAATTATTAGAATGTTCTTATCTCAGTGTGAAGCTTTTCGTTTCCGGAATTCTTCCCACATGGCAGTAAGCCGGGCCGGATCATCCAGGATGGCGCCGCAGGCACCGGCCAGGATCCGGCTGCCGTACCCGATGGCTTCATGGGCGGCTTCCGTCTTCCCGGCTTTCAGATAGGCTTCGGAATGGGCCGGAGTTCCTTCAGGCACAAAGGCCACCCGGATGCAGGTGCCGGGCATATGGTACAGGATGATGCCGAAATCCGTGGAACCGGTTTTCTGCCGGGGTTCGGACAGCTGGGGCGCCCCGAAGGCCCGGGCCTGTTCCATCACCAGGTCGTTGAGGGTAAGGCAGGGAATCTTGGCGTAGAATTCGTGGGTTTCGGTGATGGTGTGGGTGGTGCCGGTCATAAGGCAGGCCCCTTTCAGGATGTCCAGGAACCGGGGTTCCAGACTCCGGAGATAGCCGGTGTCATAGGACCGGAGTTCATACTGGGCCAGGGTCCGGTCAGGGACCACATTGGCCGGTCCCCCGGCATCCCGGACGGTGTAGTGCATCCGGGTGTCGTCCTTCACATGTTCCCGGAGAAATTCCATGGCGTTGAAACTGAGGATCGCGGCATCAAAGGCGCTGCGCCCCTGTTCCGGACTCATGGCCGCATGGGCCCGGACCCCGTGGAATTCCACAGTGTAGCTTTTGTTGGCCATGCTCTTTATATCCACACAGGTATTGGGGGCGGCGTGCATCATCAGGGCAATGTCCATGTCCTGGAAGCAGCCGTTTTCCATCATCACGGTCTTGCCCCCGATGGTCTCTTCCGCCGGGGTCCCGTAGATTACCAGGGAGAAGGGCACCCCGGTGCCCTCATACTGGTCCCGGACCGCCAGGGCCGCCCCGATCACGGACGGGCCCTGGAGATGGTGGCCGCAGCCGTGGCCCATGCCTTCCAGGGCATCGTATTCACAGAGGAAGCCCAGCCGGGGTCCTCCCTCCCCCTGTTTCCAGGTGGCCCGGAAGGCGGTGGGCAGGGTCCCCACTCCCTTTTCAACAGTAAACCCCTGTTTTTCCAGGTAGTCTTCCAGCAGGGCGGAGGATTTCACTTCTTCCAGGCCCACTTCCGCCCAATCGTAGATACTGTCCGCCAGGCCGCACAGTTCTGCCCGGCGTTTCTCCCAGCTTTCGGTGATTTTCTTTTGATCCATGGTTTTCTCCTTTTTATCGGCTGTACCGGCGGTACCAGTCCAGATATTCCCGTTCCACGTCGGCAAAGGGCCGCACCTGGTAATCCACAGTCAGGTGCAGGGTCCCCTCCTGTTCCCGGTTTTCCGGATGGTCCATCAGATGATGGAGATCGCTGAACATAAGCGCCCGGTCGATCTGCTCCACTTCCGCCGCCTCTTCCCGGGTAAGGGGCCCTCCCAGGAACCGGTCCAACACCGCCTGGAGCAGGGTGTTTTCCAGTTCCCGGTACCGGGGCATGTTTACCTTGTAGGGATGGGGCACATCGGACAGGTAACATTCCGTGGCGTCGTGGAGCAGGGCCGCCAGGATCACCCGGCGGCTGTC
Source organism: Acidaminococcus sp. HCP3S3_H5 (assembly GCF_052122235.1). Classification (NCBI taxonomy): domain Bacteria; kingdom Bacillati; phylum Bacillota; class Negativicutes; order Acidaminococcales; family Acidaminococcaceae; genus Acidaminococcus; species Acidaminococcus sp. HCP3S3_H5. The sequence continues at coordinate 47,782 of NZ_JBQKCS010000008.1, read as the reverse complement.
TTCCCGGGCGGCCGCTTCTTTGGCCGCCGCCAGACAGTGATGACCCACGGAATAAAAGGTCCGCACGTGGCCGTTGCCCCGGCACAACAGGCTCAGGGCATGGGCAATGTCTTCGATCCGGATCTTCTCCGGGTCCGGATGGAGGGGATCGAACTGGATCCCGGTATAGGTGGTGATTTCCCCGTCACTCATGGAGTGAGGCCTCCTTTGCTTGTTTTCCGTTTCACCGCTTCAGGAACTGGTCCCGTGCCGCCGCCACCTGGCGGATATGGTCCGCCACCGTGGTGCAGCAGCCTCCTACAGCCACTGCCCCGGCCTTCATGTAATCCAGGGCGTAGTCACCGAATTTCCGGTCCGTCCCCACCCCATGCCAGGTCTTGGTCACCGGGTCGTATTCTTCTCCACTGTTGGGGTAGACGAAGATGGGACGGTCGGAAGCGGCTTTCAGTTCTCCGATCAGGCTCACCAGGTATTCCGGTTTGGTGCAGTTCACCCCCAGGGCCTCCACTTCCGGGAACTGGCGGACCACTTCTGCCGCAGCTTCCCGAAGGGGCGTCCCTTCGCAGATGTGGTGCCCGTCCCGGCAGGAGAAGCTCACCCAGAAGGCAGCTCCCAGGTCCCGGGCAATGGCGGCTTCCACCAGGGCTTCTTCCAGGGAGGGCTGGGTCTCGAACAGCAGTACATCGGCCCCGGCCTGCCACAGAAGCTCTGCCCGGCGGCGATGGAATTTTTCCAGATCACCCTGGGAAACCCCATAATGGCCCCGATATTCGGACCCGTCTGCCAGATAAGCCCCGTAAGGCCCTACCCCGGCCAGGCACAAAGGCCAGGCCCGGCCGGCGGCTTTCCCTTCCTGGTCCCACCATTCCTGCCGGGCTTCCTGGAAAATGGTTACAGACCGGGTGATCAGATTTTCCGCTTCCTGCTCTGTAAAGCCGTTGGCCGCAAGACCGGGAATGGACGCCTGGTAGCTGCAGGTGATCCCGGCATCAGCCCCAGCCCGGAAGTAGTCCAGATGGACCTGCTTCACCAGTTCCGGCCGGTCCGCCAATACCCGGGCGGTCCACAGGCTGTTGTTCAGGTCGGCTCCCAGATTTTCCAGGGCTGTGCCCATGGAGCCGTCAATGACCAGGATCCGGTTCCGGTCCAGGATATTCTGCAATGTCTGTCTCATACTTTCTCTCCTTCTCCCCTCTTCACTCTTCTCTTTGTACTCTTCACTCTTCACTCTGCACTCTTCCCTCATCTTCCAGGGTCCCATAGGACACCACCGGAGGATTTTCTCCCTGTTCTTTGGCCGGCAGGAACCGGAACCAGAAATCGTTGAACAGCCGGAAAATCTCCTTCTGCTGGGTCACAATGAACAGGATGGTGATCATCACATAAATGGCGGACAAAATGTCCGTCATGGCCCATAGGGCGTCAGCCCGGGCATGGTAGAGCACCACACAGGGCACCATGTAGTAGAACATATAGAGCCGGGTGCCGATTTTGTTCCGCTGGGTATCTCCAAAGGCGTAGTTGACGGATTTTTCACAGCTGTAGTACATGCCGATGATGGTGGTCCAGGCAAAGACCGTAATGGCCAGGGCCAGGAACCAGGCCCCCGGCTCCCCGAAAGACACCCGGAAGGCGGCGGTGGTGAGCCGGGCGCTGTCCAGGCCGGGGAAATCCGTATAGGCGTGGGTCAGGATCAGGGAAAGGGCCGTCACGGAACACACCACAATGGTATCCAGGAACACTTCTCCCCACCCCCAGGAGGCCTGACGCACCGGGTGATCCGTCCGGGCCGACGCATGGGCAATGATTCCATAACCGGTGCCTGCATCGTTGGAATACAGCCCCCGGGCGATGCCATAGCGCATGGCGTCCTTCATGGTGGCTCCGGCAAAGCCTCCGGCAGCAGCCGTGGGACTGAAGGCACTGCGGAAGATCAGGGCCAGGGCACCGGGGACTTCCTGCCAGTTCTGGATCAGGATGGCCAGGCCCCCCAGGATGTACAGCAGGGCCATGACCGGCACCACCCGTTCCATCACCCGGGAGATCCGCTGGAGTCCCCCGAAAATGGTGGCAAAGCAGGTGATCCCCAGAAAAGCCGCCGCATATTCCGGAGGGATCCCGAAAGCTTCCTTCAGGGCCCCCACCACAGATTCGGTCTGGACGCTGCAGGTCCAGGGACCCAGGGTAAAGCAGGCCACGGACAGGAGCAGCGCCCCCCGTTTCCACCCCAGGGCGTTTTTCATCACAAAGGACCGGTCGCACATGTATTCGTCCATGGATTGGGAATATTTCACCCGGAACCGCTGGCCCAGGATGATTTCACAGGCCTTGGTGGACATGCCCAGGCAGCCGGACACCCACATCCAGAACACGGCCCCCGGTCCCCCGGACACAATGGCCGTGGCCACCCCGCCGATGTTCCCCACCCCGATGGTGTTGGCCATGGCGGTACAGGCAGCGGCAAAGCCGGAAACCGTGCCGTGGCCTTCTCCCTTCTGGAACATTTTGCCGAAGGTATTCCGGAAATGGAACCCCCAATGGCGGAAATTGTAATAGAAATGGAACCGGAAACTCAGATACAGCCCCATGCCCACCAGGATCACCGTCATTGGTGTCCCCCACAAAGCATCTGCAGCCCCCTGCAGCAAAGAAAGCAGCAATCCCTTCAACTCCTTACAAGTAATTTACATTCTATAATATCAGTTGGAACAGACCCTCTTCACTGGATTTCCTCGTCCAGCTCCAGGAGGGTCCGGTAAAGCACTTCTCCGCCCCGTTCCACGTCTTCGGCCGGAGTGTATTCCTGACCGCTGTGGCTGATGCCTTTGTGGCTGGGGATGAACAGCATGGCTACCGGGATCCGGTGGGCGATGGAATCGGCGTCGTGGCCGGCGCCGCTGGGCATCACCTGCCAGGTGGCTCCCAGGCTGTCCGCCGCTTTTTCAAAGGCTTCCATCAGCTTGGGGTCGCAGACGGCGCTGTCCTTGTAAATCAGCTGTTGGATGGTGAACCGGCCGTCCGGAATCAGTTCGGTGGCCGCCTGGATCTCCCGGATCAGTTCGTCGGTGTACTGCCGGTCCACATTCCGCATTTCAAAGGTGCAGGTGACCTTCCCAGGGACCACATTGGCCGCATTGGGCCAGCACTGGATCTTCCCGGCGGTGAACACCAGGCTGTGGCCGATTTTCCGGCAGGCGGCGTCGGCAAAGACAATAAGCTTGGCCATGGCCACCATGGCATCCTGCCGGTCCTCCATGGGAGTGGTCCCCCCGTGGTTGCTCTGGCCTTCTGCAGTCACCAGGTACCGGACGATATTGGAAATACCGCTGACGATACCCAGCTGGACACCGTCCTTTTCCAGTTTGCCTCCCTGCTCGATGTGGGTTTCCAGGTAGCAGGCCGCATCGGAAAAGTCCCGACGGCAGGCCAGGATTTCCTCCACCCTGCGGCCGAACCCTTCCAGAGTTTCCTTGAGAAGGGGCTGGTCCGGGTCCGTAAGCCCCGCCAGGGCCCGGCTGCCGAAGGTGCCTCCCAGGGGGCTGGCTTCTTCCCCGTTGAAGGCGTACACCTCCACCGTGTGCCGGAGCCGCCGGCCTTCTTCCTGCAGACGCTGGACACAGCCGATAGCCGCCGCCACCCCGTAGGCCCCGTCGTAGAGGCCCCCGGAAGGCACCGTATCCAGATGGGACCCCATAAGGATGTGCCTGGCGTCCGGGTCCGTCCCGGGCAGCACGGCCCGCAGGTTCCCGGCAGCATCCCGGCTGGTGGAAAGCCCCGCCTTTTGCAGCAGATTTTCCGCCGCCTCCAGGGCCTGGAAGAATTCCGGGCTGTACAGCCGGCGGGTATAGGACCCATCGGGATTTTTCCCGAAATGGGCAATGGTTTCAAGGATGTCCATGATCCGTGGCATGGTGTGATTCCCTCCTTTTTTGTCAATGGTCAAGGGCAGTCGGAAGCCAACCGCCCCAGGCGTTTGGCCTGAAGAGAAACGCAGCTGACGCTGCTAACCCACCACCATTGCGCAGGCGCAATGGTCCCCCGCCCTTGAAAAGGGGCGGATAAATTGCACAGCAGGCTGAACGCCCTTGTGCATAAAGCAGCGGGCGCAGCCCCAAACGGTATATCCGTCCTTTCTAATGGCAGGAATACGCTTCGTCAGGCCGACGCCCTGGTGCATAAACCAACGGGGCGCAGCCCCGAACGTATATCCGCCCTTTTCAAGGGCGGGGGACCGGCCGCTAGGCCGGTGGTGGGTTAGCAGCCTACGGCTGCGTTTTCCTTCAAAGGAACCTGCCCCCCCGCAGGTTCCTTCCTGCTTCCAGTGACAGGGGCTGTTGCCCCTGCAACAGCCCCTCTTTTAAAACAGCTCGATCTGGTCCGTCTTGGGCATCCCTTCCAGGACACCCAGGTCTTCCAGGATCTCCACGTTGCTGGTACTGATCTTGGCCCGGTTCCGCAGGTCTTCCTGGGAAATGAAGGGGCCTTTTTTCCGGGCCTCCACGATCCCTTCCGCGGCCACGCCCCCGATGCCTCCAATGGCACCCAGAGGCGGCAGCAGCCCGTGTTCCGTCACCAGGAACTTGTGGGCGTCGGATTTGTACAGGTCCACATCATCAAAGGTGAAGCCCCGTTCCAGCATCTCCACACACAGTTCCATGTAGGTGGCCGTATCCTTGTCGTTCACCGAGGCCTTGGTGCCCTGGGCGTTCACGTTCTGAATGAACCGCTTCATGTAGTCCAGGCCCTTGTGGACCAGGGTGAAGTCGAAATGGGGAGCCCGGACCGTAAAGTAGGCGGCGTAGAACTCCTTGGGATGGTGCACCTTGCAGTAGGCAATCCGGTAGGCGCTGAGCACGTAGGCCACGGCATGGGCCTTGGGGAACAGGTACTGAAGGGTGGTACAGGCCTTGATGTAGAAATCCGGGATGTGGGCCTTTTCGAAGGCTTCCAGCTGGTCCGGTTTGAACCCTTTCTTGTGGGCCTTCCCTTTCCGGCTCCATTCCATGATCCCGAAGGCCATGCTGGGCTCCATGCCCTTGTTGATCAGCCAGTTCATGATGTCGTCCCGGGTGGAAATGGTGTCTTCCGTGGGGGTCCCGCTTTTGATCAGGTCCTGGGCATTGTTCAGCCACACATCGGTGCCGTGGGAATACCCGGAAATACGCAGCAGGTCGGAAAAGTTCTTGGGCTTTACGTCGGAAATCATCTGGCGTACGAACCGGGTGCCGCATTCAGGCACCCCGTAGGTGGCCACGTCCGTACCGATCTGCTCCGGGGTCACCCCCAGGGATTTGGTGGACAGGAACAGTTCCATGGTGTCCGGATCCCCGATGGGGATGTTCCGGCAGTAGTCCTCTCCCAGCATCCGGTCCAGCATCTTGATCACCGTAGGATCATCGTGGCCCAGGATATCCAGCTTGACGATCCGTTCGTCAATGGAGTGGAAATCGTAATGGGTGGTGATGGTGCCGCAGCTGGGATCATCCGCCGGATAGGACACGGGGGTGATGTAGTGGACATCCAGGTTCCGGGGGATAACCACAATGCCCCCGGGATGCTGTCCGGTGGTCCGTTTCACCCCGGCCAGTTTGGGGATCAGCCCTTCGATGAAAGCGGTCCGTTTGGGCTCCCCGCGGGTTTCGTAGTACTTCTTGATGTACCCGTAGGCGGTCTTGTCCTTGATGGTGCCCAGGGTACCCGCCCGGAACACATTGTCCCGGCCGAACAGTTCTTCGGTGTATTTGTGGGCCCGGGGCTGGTATTCCCCGGAGAAGTTCAGATCGATATCCGGCACCTTGTCCCCGTGGAACCCCAGGAATACGGCAAAGGGGATGTTGTGCCCGTCCCGGATCATGGGAGTCCCGCATTCGGGACAGTTCTTTTCCGGCAGGTCGAACCCGGACCCTACGGACCCGTCCGTAAAGAATTCCGTATGGTAGCAGTGAGGACACCGGTAATGGGGCACCAGAGGATTCACTTCCGTAATGTTCAGCATGGTGGCCACAAAGGAGGACCCTACGGAACCCCGGGACCCTACCATGTACCCGTCGTCGTTGGATTTTTTCACCAGCAGATGGGCGATGTAGTACAGCACCGAGAACCCGTTGCCGATAATGGAAGACAGTTCCTGCTTCAGCCGGTCCTCCACGATTTTGGGCAGCTTGGGCCCGTACCATTCGTGGGCCTTGGCATAGCTGAGGGATTCCACTTTTTCCTTGGCACCGGGGATGGTGGGCGAATACAGCTGGTCCCGGTCGGGCACCGGTTTGAAGTGCTCCACCTGGCCGCTGATTTTGTTGGAGTTCTCCACCACCACTTCATAGGCCCGGTCCCCCAGGTAGGAGAATTCCTCCAGCATCTCTTCGGTGGTCCGCAGATACAGGGGCGGCTGTTCCTCGTCGGGATAGCCCATCCCCGCCTGGAGGATCTTCCGGGCCAGGGCGTCTTCCGGATTCAGGAAATGGACGTCGCAGGTGGCCACGGTCAGTTTCCCCAGTTCGTCCCCCAGGGCCAGGATCTTTTTGTTGATGGCCTGGAGGTCTTCCACGGTCTTGATCTCCGGGAACCGGGGATCCCGGATCAGATAGTTGTTGTTGCCGATGGGCTGGATTTCCAGGTAATCGTAGTAGGAGGCGATTTCCCGGAGTTCGTCTTCCGGCACCCCTGCCAGAATGGCCCGGTACACTTCCCCGGCAGCACAGGCGGAGCCGATGATCAGACCGTCCCGGTACTGGTCCAGGAGCCCTTTGGTAAGCCGGGGCCGCTTGGGTTTGCCCCCGAAATACTGCAAATGGGACAGGGACACCAGCCGGTACAGGTTCCGGAGACCTTCCACATTTTTGGCCAGGAGGATGATGTGGTAGTTCTTCTTGTCTTCCCGGCTGTGGCACAGGTACCCTTCCACCCCGTAGATCAGCTTCAGTTCCCAGCCATTCTTTTCCTTCAGGGCTTTGGCTTCGTCATAGGCAAAGGGGAAGGCCTGGACCACCCCATGGTCCGTCAGGGCCAGGGATTTGTGGCCCCAGCGCACGGCGGTGTCCACCAGTTCCTTGATGGGGGTGAGCCCGTCCATCTTGCTCATTTTGGTGTGGCAGTGGAGCTCCACCCGTTTCACGTCCGCCTTGTCTTCCCGGCGTTCCACCGGTTCCTGCATAATGCCTTTGACCCCCACCATCACCAGTTCCGAGTTGGCGTACTTGTCCACGGTGATGTTCCCCTGGATCTTCACCAGGGATCCTTCCGGGATCTTTTTCTGGAGATCGGCACATTCCTTCATGTTCTTTTTCGGGTCGTTCCCCTCGTTCCGTTCCCCAAACCGGATCTTGGCAAAAAGCCCTTCGGTGTCGTCACTGAGCTTGATGGTGAGCATGACGGCTCCCGTCCGGAGTTCCCGTACATCGAACCCCACCACGGTGCCTTCCACCACCACATTGTTCTCTTCTTCCACCACTTCCGCCATGGTCCGGGCCTTTTTGGTGATTTTCCGGCCGTAGACCACTCCGTCGGTCCGGTTCCCGCCGCCCCGGCTGGCTTCCACCGCTTCCAGGGCCTTCAGGTATTCCTCGCTCTGGAAGAAGTCGTCCTCCTGGGGCTCCTCTTCCGGCTCTTCCGGTTCCGGAGGCAGGGGGATTTCCTCATCCTCCAGACAGGGAGCCGCCACCTGGTCCGCATTCACGTTCACGAAGGTCACCTGGGCAACAGAACAGGCAGCGGCCAGCTTTTTCGCCACCGCTGCCAGTTCCTGCTGTTCCAGAGCCGTCGCTGCCGCATCGTAGGAGATCTTCCAGGTATTCCTGGCTTCATCCACTTCCACGTACCGGATGGGAAAGGTTTCCACACAGTGCCGCTGTTCCGGGCTCAGGTCCAGAGTGACCATAAAGTCCAGGAACACGTGTCTGTTGGGTACGATCTTATAGCAACTTGCGCTCATTCCAACCTCTTTGTTCCTTTGTCAGTCATCCACCAGGACGACCTTTTTCACCGCTTCGGCGTTTTCCAGTCCGCTGATGATGGCATTGGCATTGTAATATTTGCCGATTTTCACCAACAGATCCACTTCGATCACACTCCGCTGGGGATCATTCCGGATCCCCAGGATCCGGGTCTTGATGTTCCGTTTCTGGAGATACTCCATAACGTCCATCATGCTATCCGGATTTTTGCTCAGGATCACATGGAGCTTGCACCGGGTGGGTTTCCCCGCCGGAAGCACCTTCTTTTCCAGCCCCCGGATCAGGATCAGGGTGATCAGGGCGATCCCAGTGGCAAAGATGCCCAGAGCCATCATGCCGCAGCCCACTGTAAGGCCGATGGCCGATACGATCCACAGACTGGCGGCGGTGGTAAGCCCCTTGACGGTGAGCCCTTCGTGGAGAATGGTCCCGGCCCCTAAAAAGCCGATGCCGCTGACCACCTGGGAGGCGATCCGGGAAGGATCCCGGGCCTGGGGATGGCCGTCGATGCCGTAAATGGACACCACCATCAAAAGGGCGGAACCGGTGGCCACCAGCACATGGGTCCGCAGCCCCGCCGGCCGGTCCCCGCTGCTCCGTTCCAGACCGATGAGCCCGCCCAGGAACGCAGCCATCAGGATCCGCAGGGTAAGCTGGGCCAGCATTCCGTTATCCATGCCTTTGTCTCCCTTCCTGGATTGTTACCGGTCAACGGTCAGCAGGCCTCCACAGACCATTGACCGTTGACAAAATCAGTGATTACAGCGCCTTGTCCAAAATGTCCCGGATGGCCTGGATCCAGTCTCCTTCGAAGGACACGTCGGCCATTTCGCCGCTGCACCGGAGCTTGGTTTCCATAGCGCCCCGTTTCATGGTCTTGGGTCCGATGACGATCCGCAGAGGGCAGCCGATAAGGTCCGCATCCTTGAACTTCACCCCGGCCCGTTCGTCCCGGTCATCCAGCAGGGTGTCGATGCCGGCGGCGTTCAGGGCATCGTGGACTTCCACAGCCTTCTGCCAGCTTTCTTCATCCTTCACGTTCATGGCCAGTACCATCACCTGGTAGGGGGCGATGTTTTTGGGCATGATGATCCCGTCTTTGTCGTGGTGCTGTTCGATGGCAGCCGCCAGGGTCCGGCCCACGCCGATGCCGTAGCAGCCCATGACCAGGGGATGTTCCTTTCCGTCCACGTCCAGATAGGTGGCATGGAGGGCTTCGCTGTATTTGGTGTTCAGTTTGAACACCTGGCCCACTTCGATACCCCGGGCTTCCTTCAGATGGCCGTCACAGTGGGGGCATTTGTCCCCGGCCACGGCGGTGCTGATGTCCGCCACCTGGGTGTACACGAAATCCCGGGAGGGTTCCGCATTCACATAGTGGACGTCCTTTTCGTTGGCCCCGCAGCACACATTGTGCATGTTCATCACGGAATGGTCGATGAGGATGATGGCCTTGTCCTTGTCAAGGCCGATGGGTCCCATGAATCCGGGCACCGTGCCGGCTTCCCGGATCAGGTTGTCGGGAGCCATGTCCACTTCGTTGCAGCCTACGGCGTTCACCACTTTGGTGTCGTTGACTTCCTTGTCCCCCCGGACAAAGCACAGCACCAGTTTCCCTTCGTCGGTGACAAAGGCCACGGCCTTCACGCTTTTTTCCACAGGAGCCTTCAGGAAGCTGCACACGGCTTCAATGGTATTGCACCCAGGGGTTTCCTTCTTTTCCAGTGCTTTGGGTTCTTCCGCAGGAGCTGCGATGGCGGCACATTCGGCCTTTTCCACGTCGGCGGCATAGTCGCAGGTGTCGCAGTACACGATCCCCGCTTCCCCGCTGTCTGCCAGGGCCATGAATTCATGGCTGCCCTTGCCGCCGATGGCCCCGCTGTCCGCTTCCACCGGCCGGTAATCCAGGCCGCACCGGGTGAAGATCCGGGAGTAGGCATCGTATTCGTCCTGGTAGGATTTGTCCAGGCCTTCCATATCCTTGTCAAAGGAATAGGCGTCCTTCATGATGAATTCCCGGCTGCGCATCAGCCCGAACCGGGGGCGCTTTTCGTCCCGGAACTTGCTCTGGATCTGGTACAGGGTCACAGGCAGCTGCCGGTAGCTCCGCAGGTCGTCCCGTACCAGGGTGGTCACCAGTTCTTCGTGGGTGGGCCCCAGGCAGAAGTCCCGGCCGTGCCGGTCTTTCAGTTTGAACATTTCCGCCCCGTAAGCCGGCCACCGGCCGCTTTCCTGCCAGATTTCAGAAGGCTGGACAATGGGCATCATGATTTCCTGGGCGCCGGTGGGGACCATTTCCTCCCGGATGATCTCTTCGATCTTCCGCAGGCTCCGCCAGGCCAGGGGCAGATAGCTGTACAGGCCGCCGGCCACCTTCCGGATGTATCCGGCCCGGAGCATCAGCTTGTGGCTTTCAATGACGGCTTCTGCCGGTACCTCTCTGAGAGTGGGTGCATACAATTGGGAAACGCGCATGTTTACAACTTCCTTTCGTCTATGATCTTGTGGATTTCTTCAAACAGCTCTTCAACCAGCCGGTCTTCCGGCACTTTCCGGAGGATCTCTCCTTTCCGGAACAGCAGGCCTTCGCCTTTGCCCCCGGCAATGCCCACATCGGCTTCCCGGGCTTCTCCCGGCCCGTTCACCACGCAGCCCATGACGGCTACGGTAATGGGATCCGGGATCTCTTCCAGACGGGCTTCCACTTCATGGGCCACTTTTTCCAGGCTCCAGCAGGTGCGCCCGCAGGTGGGGCAGGATACCAGGGTAGGTCCATGCTGGCGCAGGCCCAGGGATTTCAAAATCTCGAACCCGGCATCGATTTCCGCCAGGGGATCCCCGGTAAGGGAAACCCGGATGGTGTCCCCGATGCCTTCCGCCAGGAGGGTACCGATGCCCACGGCACTTTTAATAAGACCGCTGTGGATGGTCCCGGCTTCGGTGATCCCCACATGGAGGGGATAGTCACACTCTTTGGCCATGAGCCGGTAGGCCGCCAGGGTCAGGGGCACATCGTGGGCCTTGAGAGAAATGACGATATTATTATAATCCATCTCTTCCAAAATATGAATATGGCGCCAGGCGGCTTCCACCAGAGCTTCCGCCACAGGGTGCCCGTATTTTTCCAGCAGGTCCCTGGGCAGGGAACCGGCATTCACCCCGATCCGGATGGGCACCTGCCGCTCCCGGGCAGCAGCCACCACTTTTTCCACCCGGTCCCGTCCGCCGATGTTCCCCGGGTTCAGCCGCAGGGCGTCCACCCCGCTGCGGAGGGCCTCCAGGGCCAGCCGGTAGTCGAAATGGATATCCGCCACCAGGGGGATGGCGATCTGTTTCCGGATTTCTTTCAGGGCCTGGGCCGCTTCCAGCGTGGGCACGGCGCACCGGATGATTTCACAGCCCCGTTCCGTCAGCCGGTGGATCTGGTCCACGGTGGCGGCAATGTTTTCCGTCTTGGTATTGGTCATGGACTGGACGGCCACCGGATGGTTCCCTCCAATGGTGACGCTGCCAATGGTTACTTCACGGCTTTTTCTTCTTTCCATATTCCCTCCTACTGCAGCAGATCATGCATGGTGGCGAAAATGGTCAGGGCCACGATGCAGGCCACCCCGATCATCTGGATGATTTCCTTGGCTTTGGGCGCCAGGGCATGGCCCAGGAGCCCTTCCACCACCAGCACCAGGAACTGGCCTCCGTCCAGGGCCGGGATGGGCACCAGGTTCAGTACCGCCAGGTTCAGGCTCAGGAAGGCCATGAACTCCAGATAGGGCACCGCCCCCTGGGCCGCCACGTCTCCTGCCATATGGGCCACACCGATGGGCCCGGCGATATCCGCCCGGACCTTCCCGGTGATCATCTTCCGCAGCCCGTCCACCATGGCCACGGTGGTCTTCCCTACGGCCAGGCCGGCAGTCTTCAGGCTTTCCCAAAGAGACAGCTGCCGGTGTTCCAGGGGAGGCCGGACCCCGATCAGGAACCGCTTGGATTCCCCGTCGAACCGGGGCTGGAGAGTCAGGGTCATTTCCCGGCCGTCCCGCCTGATCACCACTTTCCCTGGTTTGGGGCCGTTCTCCTGGACCAGGCTGTTGATGTCATTCCATTTCTCCAGTTTCCGGCCGTTGATGCTCACCAGCCGGTCCCCAGCCTGGAGCCCGGCAGCGGCTCCCGGGTATCCTTCCATCAGGGACCCTACCACCGGCTTGTTCACCGGCAGGGTCAGGCCGCTGACCGCAAAGATCCCGAAAAACAGCAGGAAGGGCAGCAGGAAATTCATGAAGGGCCCGGCCAGGATCACCAGCATCCGGGCCCACAGGGGCCGTCCGTTGAACCCCCGGGGAGTCACTGCTTCTCCCGGCTCCATGCCGGCGATCCGGTTGTACCCTCCCAAAGGGCACAGCCGGAGAGAATACAGGGTCTCCCCCACTTTTTTCTGGATCAGCTTGGGCCCGAAGCCGATGGAAAACTCCGTCACCAGCATACCGGTGCCCTTGGCCGCCAGAAAATGGCCCAGTTCATGGACCGTAATCAGCACACCGAACAGTACGATGGCTGCCAGTATCGTTGTCAAAACACAATCCTCCTACACTCCCTGGGCAACCAGGGCTTCTGCCTTCTGCCGGGCCAGACGGTCCGCTTCCACAATGGTTTCGTACCCGTCCACTTTGGCCGGCACCGTTGCATCCAGCACCTTTTCGATGAGATCAGCAATGTCCAAAAAGGACAGCCGGCCTTTCAGGAATGATGCCACCGCCACCTCATTGGCGGCGTTGAAGGTACAGGGCAGGGTGCCTCCCTGTTTCCCGGCGGCAATGGCCAGGGCCAGGGCCCGGAACACTTTGGTGTCCGGTTCATAAAAAGTCAGAGGCCCGGCCTTCACCAGGTCCAGCTGGTCAAAGGCCACCGGCCACCGGTCCGGCCAGCTGAGGGCGTACTGGATGGGCAGCTTCATGTCCGCCACCCCCAGTTGGGCCATCACGGCCCCGTCACTGTATTCCACCAGGCTGTGGACGATGCTCTGGGGATGGATCACCGGCACGATCTTTTCGTATGGGGCGTCAAACAGCCAGTGGGCTTCGATCACTTCCAGCCCCTTGTTGGCCAGGGTGGAGGAATCGATGGTCACCTTGGTGCCCATGGTCCAGGTGGGATGATGGAGGCACTGCTCCACCGTCACGTTCTGGAGCTCTTCCCGGGTCTTTCCCCGGAAGGGGCCCCCGGAGGCGGTCAAAAGGATCCGTTTCAGGTCCTTGTGGGCGTTCCCCTGGAGGCACTGGAAAATGGCACTGTGTTCGCTGTCCACGGGAGTCAGCCGGACCCCGGCCTTCTTCACCGCTTCCATCACCAGGCTGCCGGCGGCCACCAGGGTCTCCTTGTTGGCCAGGGCGATGTCCTTCCCGGCCCGGATGGCCGCCAGGGTGGGCTGCAGGCCTGCGTATCCCACCATGGCTCCCAGTACCGTATCCGCCTGGCTGCAGGTGGCTGCGGCCATGATCCCTTCAGGACCGGCGAGGATTTCCGTAGGGCCCTCATACCGTTCTTTCAGCCTGCGGGCCGCTTCCGGATCGGACAGGGCTGCCAGGGCCGGATGGAATTTCCGGATCTGGGCTTCCAGCAGCTGGTCATTTTTATGGGCCGCCAGGGCCACCACCCGGATCCGTTCCGGATTGGCCGCGGCCACTTCCAGGGTCTGGGTACCGATGGACCCGGTGGACCCCAATACTGCAATGTTCTTCATGGCAACCTCCTTCAGCCCAACAGGACCAGGGTGATGAAATAATAGGCAAAAGGCACCGAGAAAATCAGACTGTCGCACCGGTCCAGCACGCCCCCATGGCCGGGGAAGAAGTTGCCGGAATCCTTGATGTCACAGGACCGTTTCAGGATGCTTTCCACCAGGTCCCCCAGAGGGGCAAAGAACCCGATGCCCACCCCCAGGAGCAGCACCGGCACCAGAGGATACTGGAGCCACAGGCTGCCCAGGAGCCAAACGGTGGCCACACAGCCCAGGAACCCGCACAGGGCTCCTTCCCGGGTCTTTTTGGGACTGACTTTGGGCAGCAACTTGGTCTTCCCGAAGGCCCGTCCCCCGAAATAGGCAAAGGTGTCACTGGCCCAGGTGGCGAACATCACCGTCCACAGCAGGGCTTCCCCCAGGCTCACCGTCCCCCATCCGGGGATGGTGTGGAAGGGACCGGAAAGTTCCCGGAGCAGGATGAAATGGGCAAAGGGCAGCCCCAGGTACACCAGAGCCATGCAGGTCAGGCCGGTGTTTTCCGGAAAATGGCCCTGGGCATAAAAATAGAGCCCTTCCAGCAGCACCAAAAGGGAAAACAGGGTCACCAGGGGCAGCAGCCAGTCCGGTCTCCCCAGCCCGGTCGCCCCGATGAGAAGAGCCGTACCCACAAGTCCCGTGGCCCGGTACACCTGGATCCCGTCCCGGGTCAGCATGTTCCGGTATTCCCGGAAGCCCACCAGCCCCAGGATCAGTACTCCCAGAGCAAACAGCAGGCCCCCCATCTTGATCAAAAACAATGCAATGGGGATGGCGACAATCGCCGTCCGTATTCTCTGTCCCATAGTCAGCGCCTCTTATTTCTGATTCAGGCCGCCGAACCGGCGGTCCCGTTTCTGATAACTGAACACCGCTTCCGTCAGCAGTTCCTCGGAAAAGTCCGGCCAGAAAACAGGCGTGGTCCAGAATTCCGAATAGGCGATCTGCCAGAGCATGAAATTGCTCACCCGCAGGTCACCCCCGGTGCGGATCAAAAGATCCGGTGCCGGCAGGCCCCGGGTATACAGATGTTCTTCGATGGTCTTTTCATTTATGGCATCCGGGGTCAGGGTCCCCTGCTGGACGGAGCCGGCGATTTCCCGCACGGCCTCCACCAGCTCCCGCTGGCCGCCGTAATTGATTGCGATATTCAGGATGATTCCCGTATTGTCCTTGGTCACGTCCAGGGCATGGTCCATCTTTTCCTGGACAATGGCGGGCAGTCCCTCCCGGGAGCCCATGAAACGGATACGGACATTGTACTGATTGAATTCTTCCAGTTCACTGGTCAGATACTGGCACAGAAGATCCATGATGAAACGGACTTCCGTAACGGGCCGTTTCCAGTTTTCCGTGGAAAAGGCGTAGACGCTCAGGGCCTTGATGCCCAGATGGTCTGCAAACTTCACGATCCGCCGCAGGGTGCGGGCACCGGCTGCATGGCCGAAGGTCCGGGGTTTTCCCTGGGCTCTGGCCCACCGGCCGTTGCCGTCCATGATGATGGCCACGTGGCAGGGGATCAGATCGGGCTGAAGCATGGAAGTATCCACCCCGTCGGTTTCCGGGATGGGTTCCGGTTTGGAAGTGAGGCCTAAGAGTTTTTTCAGCATTGGCATACCCCTATAAAAAAATTTGCGCAGCCTGCTTACGCGGGCTGCGCAACAACGCCAGAAAGCTTATTCAGCTTTGATAGCGCCAACCGGGCAAGCGCCGGTGCAAGCATCGCAATCGATGCAGCTGGCTTCGTCAACCTTGTACTTGCCGTTGTCTTCAGCGATTGCACCTACCGGGCAGGTCCCAGCGCAGGAACCACAGCCGATGCATTCGTCTTGGTTAATTTTGTGTGCCATTGGTCAGTACACCTCCCTTCGAATTTGCAACCAACAATAATTTGTAATGTATGGTCAGACACAACGGTCTGCTTAAGAATATAAGCAGAGTCATCATGCCAGACTAGCGCAGGATGGTGAAGATAAGGTTCTGCCCGGACGATTTCAGCCTGCCAGCCGGCCTGCTCCAGTTTTTCCAGAGCCAGGGCCAGGGGCCGGGCCAGTACATCGGGGGCCTTGGGAGCTGCCGTACTCACACCGACATGACTTCCTTTTCTTTCTGGGCCAGGACATCATCGATTTTCTTCATGAATTTGTCCGTCAGCTTCTGGGAAAAATCCGTTGCATCTTTGGCATCATCTTCGGTGATTTCTTTGGCTTTCACCTGTTTTTTCACAGCGTCATTGAAATCCCGGCGGATGTTCCGGATTTCCACCCGGCTGGCTTCGCCCTTTTTGTTGACCACCTTTACCAGTTCCTTCCGGCGTTCTTCCGTCAGGAGGGGCAGATTCAGGCGGATCACAGTCCCGTCATTGTTGGGGTTCAGGCCCAGATCGGAAGTCATGATGGCCTTTTCAATGACCTTCAGCAGGCTCCGGTCCCAGGGCTGGATCACGATCATACGGGGTTCCGGCACGGACACATTGGCCACCTGGGTCACCGGAGTGGGAGCCCCATAGTAGTCCACTTTCACCTGGTCCAGCAGGGACGGGGTAGCCCGCCCGGTGCGGATGTTGGTCAGTTCGTTCCGGAGCGCATGGAGCGCTTTATCCATCTTTTCTTGGGTTTTGGTTTGCAGTTCTTCAATCGTTGCCATTTAGAATCCTCCTACCAGGGTTCCGATTTCTTCACCGGCAGCGGCCTTCAGGATGTTCCCTTCCTCATCGATGTTGAACACGACGATGGGAATGTGGTTGTCCATGCACAGGCTGATGGCGGTGGAGTCCATGACACCCAGATTTCTCTGGATCACTTCGATATATTCCAGATGGTCGAACTTCACGGCGTTGGGATTCACGGCAGGATCGCTGTCATAGACCCCGTCCACGCCCTTCTTGGCCATCAGGATGGCGTCGGCTTCGATTTCCGCCGCACGCAGGGCTGCCGTGGTGTCCGTGGAGAAATACGGATTGCCGGTGCCGGCTGCGAAGATCACCACACGGCCCTTTTCCAGGTGCCGCACCGCTCTCCGGCGGATATAGGGTTCCGCAATGGCTCTCATTTCAATGGCCGTCTGCACCCGGGTGGGCACCCCACGGTTTTCCAGAGCATCCTGCAGCGCCAGGGAGTTGATGACCGTGGCCAGCATCCCCATGTAGTCCGCCGTTGCCCGGTCCATGCCTTTGGAAGCACCGGCCAGGCCTCTCCAGATGTTCCCGCCGCCGTTGACCACAGCCACGTCCAGTCCGCTTTCCCGGACTGCCTGGATCTGGGCCGCAATGGCGTCCACCGTTTTGGGATCGATGCCGTAGCCTTTCTCACCGGCCAGGGCTTCCCCACTGAGTTTCAGAATCACGCGTTTGAACTTTCTATTACCCGACACTGACAGTACCTCCTACAGAGTTCCGCAGATCTTGAACAAGAAGTCATCCACAGTTCTACAATGCTTTTGAAAGGTCCGGACCAGCCGTCCCCTTCCGTTCTTTATCATTATAGGTGAAAATGGTCTTTCCTGCAAGACTGAATCTAGAATGTCTCAAAAAACAAGGGGCTGCCGCACAAGCGAGAGCCCCTTGCAAGAGTGTTATTTTACGAAGCTGGCAACTTCAGCAGCGAAGTCTTCCTTCTTCTTTTCAATGCCTTCGCCCAGCTGGAAGCGGACGAATCTCTTTGCCTTGGCATTGTGTTCCTTCAGCAGGGTGCTGATGGATTTATCCGGATCTTTGATGAATTCCTGATCCACCAGGCAGATTTCCTTATAGAATTTCTGGATACGGCCCATAACCATCTTTTCGATGATTTTTTCCGGTTTTCCTTCGTTCTTGGCCTGTTCAGCCAGGACTTCTTTTTCGTGATCCAGTTCGCTGGCAGGAACCTGAGTCCGGTCCAGATAGGACGGGTTGGCAGCAGCGATGTGCATGGCCACGTCTTTGGCCACTTCCGCATCCCCGCCTTCCAGTTCAACCAGGACGCCGATCTTGCCGGCCCCATGGATGTAATGGCCCAGGGTATCGTTGCCGTATTCATACACAGCGAAGCGGCGGACATCGATCTTTTCGCCGATCTTGGCGATGGCTTCGGTGATCACTTCGCTGACTTTCTTGTCCGTACCTTCGAAGGTCTGGTCGTTCAGTTCAGCCACATCAGCCGGTTTGTGGGCGGCAATGTGTTTGGCCACGCTCAGCACCAGGTTCTTGTATTCGTCGGTGTTGGCCACAAAGTCGGTTTCGCAGTTGACTTCCACCAGGACAGCCACTTTATTGGCTTCGTCCACATATGCTTCCACCAGGCCTTCAGCAGCCACACGGCTGGCCTTTTTGGCAGCCTTGGACAGGCCTTTTTCTCTCAGGTAGTCGATTGCCTGATCCATATCGCCGTTGGTGGCGGTCAGGGCCTTTTTGCAGTCCATCATGCCGGCGCCGGTACGTTCACGCAGTTCTTTAACCATGCTAGCAGTAATTGCCATCAGTATTCCTCCTGTAACTTTATGGAATTTGGGAAAGGAAGCTTATTCAGCGTCCTTGGCTTCTTCTTCAGCAGCAGCTTCGTCAGCGGCGGCAGCTTCTTCATCCACAGCGCTGGCTTTGCCTTCCAGGACAGCGTCAGCCATTTTGCTGGTCAGCAGACGGACAGCACGGATGGCGTCGTCGTTGGCGGGCATCAGGTAATCCACTTCATCGGGATCGCAGTTGGTGTCAACGGTGGCCACGATGGGGATGTGCAGTTTCCGGGCTTCCAGGATGGCGTTGTGTTCCTTCCGGGGATCGATGACGAACAGAGCGCTGGGCAGCTTCTTCATGTCTTTGATACCGCCCAGGTATTTTTCCAGTTTGGCCATTTCATGGCGCAGAACGATAACTTCTTTCTTCGGCAGCAGGTCGAAGGTGCCTTCTTCTTCCATCTTTTCCAGGTCATGCAGTCTCTTGATCCGGGTCTGGATGGTCTTGAAGTTGGTCAGCATACCGCCCAGCCATCTTTCGTTCACATAGAACATGCCGCAGCGTTCAGCTTCTTCTTTGATGGCAGCCTGAGCCTGCTTTTTGGTGCCTACGAACAGCACGGTGCCGCCCTGGGCAGCCAGTTCACGCAGGAAGCTGTAGCATTCTTCCACCTTTTTCACGGTCTTCTGCAGATCGATGATGTAGATCCCGTTCCGTTCGGTGAAGATGTAGGGAGCCATCTTGGGGTTCCAGCGGCGGGTCTGATGACCGAAGTGTACGCCTGCTTCCAAAAGTTGTTTCATGGATACAATTGCCATTTTTGTTTCCTCCTGTTTTTTCCTCCGCAGATCATTTTTCGCTTAACCTTGCCGGCAGCCAGCAAGGACAGCCGCGTCCTGACTCTGCGTGTGTGGTATAGTGGGCTGTGCAATCACAGCTGATAGAGATTATATCATATTTGTTACAAAAGTTGCAAGGGGTTGCTGCACGAAAGGTGCAGCAACCCGTCAATTGTCAATTGTCAATGGCCGGTGGAGGGAACCTGCAGCCGCAGGTTCCTATGAAGGGAAACGCATTCCCGGGGGAATGCTAACCCACCACCATTGCGCAGGCGCAACGGTCCCCCGCCCTTGTAAAGGGCGGATATGTGCATCTTGGGTTGGCGCACTGGTGCATAAGCCATGGGCCGCTGGTCCCGGCGTATTCCCTCCCTTTTCGAGGGTGGATATGTGCACCTTGGGCTGGCGCACTGGTGCATAAGCCATGGGCCGCTGGTCCCGGCGTATTCCCTCCCTTTTCGAGGGCGGATATGTGCATCTTGGGCTGACGTCCTGCTGCACTGGCCATGGGCCGCTGGTCCCAACGTATATCCGCCCTTTTCAAGGGCGGGGGACCAGCCGTCAGGCTGGTGGTGGGTTAGCAGCCAGCGCTGCGTTTCCATCAGGAGGGCTGCTGCCCAGGCAGCAGCCCCTCTTTTCCCCTGCTATTTTTATCCCCTGATTCCTTCCACCAGTTCCTTTACCTTTTCCTCCCAGTCCGCTCCGGCGGTGCCGCCGCCCTGGGCGCTCTGGGGACGGCCTCCCCCCCGGCCTCCAAACAGTTCATTGGCTTTGGCGCAGCAGGCCCTGCAGTCCCCTTCCGCTCCTTCGCTTAAGGCGAACTGGTACATAAGCCGGTCCCCCTCTTTGGTGAACACCGCCGCCAGCACCCCGGGCTGGGCACTGGCCAGCTTCATGGCGCTTTTTCCGTCCGCCGCCGTGCCTTCCAGGGTGAGCACCAGGAGTTTGGTGCCGTTGGGCAGCACCGGTGCCTGGGCCATTTTTTCCGGCAGCTGGAGCCGGATCAGTTCCTGGGTCTTTTCCCGTACCTTCCCCCGGAGATCCAGGATCTCCTGGTGGAGTTTTTCCACCGCTGGCAGCACGTCTTCCGCCTTCACCGACAGGAAATTGCTGGTGTCTTCCAAAATCCGGTTCCGTTCATGCATGGCCCTGAGGGCCCGGTTGCCGCAGAGGAATTCGATCCGGCTGCCTCCCTTGTGCCGGACGAACCGGATGATCTGGATGGACCCTACCATGCCCGTATAGGGGGGATGGGTGCCGCAGCAGGTGCAGATGTCTCCGTTTTTGATATCCACCAGCCGGACGGTGCCTTTGAGCTTTTCGTTCTTTTTCCGCAGGGGATAGTTCCCCAGTTCTGAAGCATCTACATAATGAAGGGAAATGGGTTCATTGGCCCAGAGGCATTCGTTGGCCATCCATTCCGCCTTTTTGGCCTTTTCCTCGTCGATTTCCTGGTCCAGGTCGATGAACACGCTGTCCTCATTCATATGGAAGCCCACATTGTTGGCCCCGCAGGTTTTCCAGAAGGCATAGGACAGGATGTGTTCCCCGCAGTGCTGCTGCATCCGGTCCAGTCGCACCGGCCAGTCCAGTTTCACTGCCACGGTCTTCCCCGGTTCCAGGGGTTCCCGGGTCCAGTGGCGCACGTCCTGACCCTCTTCGCTGGCGTAGAATACGGGCACTTTGTCCAGCCAGCCCTGGTCGGACAATTGGCCGCCCCCTTCCGGGAAGAGTACTGTCCGGTCCAGGATCACTTCATAATGGTCCTCCTTTTTCTCGCAGCTGACCACTGTGGCCTGGCAGCTTTGCAGGAGAGAATCGTTTTCATAGAGTTTTTCTGTCATGGAACATCACCTCAAAGGTTTTTCCCGTCTGGAAAATGACCCGGACCTTTCCCGTCTGTTCCCACAGACGGACATTGCTCCGGTGCTGGCCCCGTACCACCGAGGCCATCCTGTCCGGACAGGTGATAACCATATTATAATCCCCACCGGGAAGCTCTGCAATCTCCTCCAGCACCTGGCGGCCGATGCCCCGGCTTTTCACCACTTCCCCGAAAGCGGGATGGAAGGGACCGGCCAGGATGTGGCCCGGGGCGCACAGTTCCCGGTCCGGCTGGAGGCCCAGGCGGATCACCTGGATCCCGGCGGCGGTAAAGTCCCGGTACAGGGTCCAGCAGGCATCCGCCGCCTGTTCCACGGTCTGGGGCGCATAATCCCCCCGGCGCCACTGGTCCGCCAGAGGAGTACCTTCGATCACCAGCACCGGATAGATCCGCACCAGGTCCGGATGGATGGCAAGGACCTGCAGTTTGGTGTCTTCCAGGCTGGCTGCGTCCTGGCCCGGGAGCCCGGTCATCAGCTGGAGCCCCAGACGGAAGCCGCAGGCCCGGATCAGCCGTGAGGCAGCATGGACCTGGGCGGCTGTATGCCCCCGGCGGGCCTGGGCCAGTACCCGGTCATCCAGGGACTGGGCCCCCAGTTCGATGGTTTCCACCCCATGATTCTGGAGACGGTCCAAGATGGGGGGAGTAATGGCATCAGGCCGGGTGGACAGCCGGAGGGGGCCGAAAAATCCCCGGGCCCGCCAGGTTTCCGCCAGATCCAGCAAAGCCTCCTGGATGGAATCAGGGAGCGCCGTAAAAGATCCCCCGTAAAAAGCCAGTTCATTGGAAGGGGAGGGCCGGACCCAGGCGGACAGTTTCTCCATCTGCCGCCGGGCCCCGGCCAGGCCCCCCTCCCCTTCACCGCTGATGGTCCGCTGGTTGCAGAAGGAACACTGGTGGGGGCACCCGGCGTGGGGAATGAAAATGGGAAGGATCATGGAATCGGGCTCCTTTCAAATTACGGATTTTACAGCCATCTGTTTCTATTGTACCAAATGGTTCAACTTTCGTGTGCAGGTCAGCGGAATTTTTACTATTTCATTGACAAACCCATTGCAAGTGAGTAATATATTGAGGTATACAAAATTCATTTTTGTAACATAATCTATAGCAGATCTATAGGAAAGAAATGAGGGGTTTGTATGTCTAATGTAAACATCGATTGGTCCAAACTGGGATTCGCTTATCAGCCCATTGCCCAGCGGTATGTTGCCAACTACAAGGATGGCAAATGGGGCAAAGGCGGCCTGACCGGTGACGCCAACGTGGTTCTCAATGAATGTGCCGGCATCCTGCAATACTGTCAGGAAGTATTCGAAGGGCTGAAAGCCTACAAGACCAAAGACGGCCGTACGGTTACCTTCCGTCCTGACCAGAATGCAAAACGGATGATTGATTCCGCCAAACGGCTGGAAATGCCTCCTGTATCTGAAGAAATGTTTATGGAAGCCGTGGACGAAGTGGTCCGGGCCAACAAAGACTACATTCCTCCTTTTGAAAGCGGCGGCGCTCTGTACCTGCGTCCCTACCTGTTTGCCACCGGCCCGGTGATCGGGGTGAAACCCTCCGATGAATACCAGTTCCGTCTGTTCGGGACTCCTGTGGGCAACTACTTCAAAAACGGCGTAAAGCCCATCACCATCTGCGTGTCCGACTTTGACCGTGCGGCACCCCGAGGCACCGGCCACATCAAGGCTGGCCTGAACTACGCCATGAGCCTCCATGCTTACATCACCGCCCACAACAACGGCTTTGATGAAAACATGTACCTGGATCCGGCAACCCGGACCTACGTGGAAGAAACCGGCGGCGCCAACTTCCTGTTCGTCAAGAAAGACGGCACCCTGGTCACCCCGAAATCCGACTCCATCCTGCCCTCCATTACCCGCCGTTCTCTGATCACCATCGCAACGGATATGCTGGGTATGAAAGTGGAACACCGTCCAGTGAAATTCGCTGAAGTGGCTGATTTTGCCGAAGCCGGCCTGTGCGGCACCGCTGCCGTTATCTGCCCGGTGGGCAAGGTTGTGGACCACGGCAAGGAAATCTGCATCCCCAGCGGGATGGAAAAAATGGGCCCTGTGCTGACCAAGCTGTACAAGACCCTGAGAGGCATCCAGATGGGCGAAATCGAAGGTCCGGAAGGCTGGATCCACGAAGTGAAATAATTGCTGGCAAGAAAAAAGACTGTCGCTTCCGCGGCAGTCTTTTTTTGTCGGCGGTCAACGGTCAGCAGCCGATGGAAATCATTTTTTGCAAATTGATTTTGAAACAGAATACACCGTTTTTTCCGTTCAAGAGTATATGGCGGGGAGCCGGGCCTGCGCTCCCTACGGTCCCGTACTCGTCACTTTGCTGCATAACCATACTGCGATGAAGGTTTCGCCAGGAACTTGTTGACCCCCACCAGGAAAATACCCGAGTGGACAAATCTCCCTTCTTTTCTTATAATGAATAAACAGGTAACTTTATGCAACGCTTCTCCTGGCTGAGGGGAGTATACTTTTTTCGAGGTGTATCCGTCATGGCTAAAATCCGCAGTCTCCGTCTTCAACTCACCATCGTCATTGTGGCCATCACCGTTGTGCTGACCCTGATCATGGGGATGATGAACATCCGGAGCATCAACATCTATTCCACGGAAGTGGCCAATACCGGACTCAACTGGCAGACCCAGAAAACCGCCGGCAGCCTGAACCGTATGCTGATCAAGACCCAGGATGCGGTGGATTTCATTGCAGGCACGGTCCAGCAGGATTTTACCACCATTTCCCAGGTCCAGGACCCGGACTTCCGGGAAGACCGAAAGGAACGGATCCGCCGCCGGTTTGAAGCAGCGGCGGACACCATTCCCATTATCGATGGGTTCTACATCCATTTCAATGAAGACCTGATCCAGGCGTCTGACGGGTTCTGGTACAAACGGAAAAACGACCAGCCAGTTTTTGAAGAGCAGCCTTTTTCCCATCCCCGAAAATCTTCCAACCCAATGCTGGAGGAAATGTACCGTTGGTATTATGGCCCTCTGGAAAGTCTTTCTCCCCAGTGGATCCCACCCTATCGGAACCGGGAAGGCGGCCCATTGCTGATTTCCTATGTAAAGCCGGTTTTCGTCAACCGGCGATGTGTGGCTTTGGTGGGCATCGATATCCGGATGGTCAACCTGGTGGATCAGGTGAAAAATGTGCGGATCTATGACAGCGGATATGCCCTGTTGTTTTCCGACACTGGAGTCCTGTACTATCACCCCAACTATGCAAAAGGGACCCAGATCACCACCCTGAAGGATTTTGGCCTGGACCACTCGCCGGATGTGTTCCGCCAGCATGATACTGGTTCCCGCACCATTCCGGTGTCTTATCAGGGGAAAAAGAAACAGCTGGCCTTTACCACCCTGGCCAATGGCATGAAACTGGGGGTGGTGGCTCCGGGAAACGAGATTTACGCCTTCCAGAAGGAGGCCATTTACCGGGCCTTTTTCCTGCTGCTGCTGTTTGCCATCATCACCTCCGCCATCGCCATCTACCTGGCCAACCGGATCCTACGGCCCCTGGAGGAGATCAACGAAGCGGCCTCCCGGATGGGCCGGGGAAATTATGACGTCCCCATCAAGGAATCTTCCCGGGACGAAATCGGCATCCTGGCCAAGAACATGAACCGGACCATGGACCTGATGAAAATCATGGTCCGGGATCTGAAGACGGAAGCCTTCCAGGACAAACTCACCGGAGTGAAGAATGTATCCGCCTTTGAAAAGCAGGTACTGGAACTGAACCGGGAAATTTCCGATCCCCTGAACCAGCTGGCCTTCGGGGTGGTGATGGTGGACCTGAACGGACTGAAAGGGGTCAATGACACCTACGGCCACGAAAAAGGCAATGTGGTGATCCAGCTGACTTCCAAAACCATCTGCCAGCTGTACCAGCACAGTCCGGTGTACCGGATCGGCGGAGACGAATTCCTGGTGCTGCTCCGGCATGGGGATTATGCCAACCGGGAAGCCCTGTGGCAGCAGCTCCTCCCCTATCTCCGAAAACGGGACTATACCCTGGAAAAGCCCTGGGAACAGATTTCTTTCTCTGCCGGCCATGCGGAATATCTGGCAGGGACGGATACGTCTTTCGAAGAAGTGTTCCGCCGGGCGGATGAGGCCATGTACCAGCTGAAACGGTCCATTGAAGGAGACGCAGCCCGCTGACCCTGTTCAACATGGGTATGGACAAATGAGCATTCATCCTTTATAATAATAATTAATATCAAAAAACAAGAAAAACATTTGGCAAACCTGGAGAAATCCAGCGACGCAAAGCTATAAGGGCCTGTAAAATGGCAGCCAGCTGCAGAGAACTGCTCTCTTTTTTAGGATTCCCCAGCCGGCTGTCACGGAAACAGCCGGCTTTTGCTTTTAATAATTCTGTATAAAGGAGCGTATTTGTACTGTGTGGATCAAATTCCGCAGTCTCCGGTCCCAGTTCCTGCTGATCATCCTGGGGATTACCGTGTCCCTGGTGCTGATCAT
Source organism: Acidaminococcus sp. HCP3S3_H5 (assembly GCF_052122235.1). Lineage (NCBI taxonomy): Bacteria > Bacillati > Bacillota > Negativicutes > Acidaminococcales > Acidaminococcaceae > Acidaminococcus > Acidaminococcus sp. HCP3S3_H5. The sequence goes on along the minus strand of NZ_JBQKCS010000008.1, from coordinate 22,385 downwards.
GGGGTTCCTGGACCTGCAGACTGTCACTACTACTTCCACCCGGATCGCCACCATGAGCCTGAACTGGCAGGCCCAGCGGACTTCGGCCCCCATCCAGAGCACCCTGACGGAGGCCAAGGACATGACCGATGCCCTGGCCCGTTCCCTGGAAGCGGATATTGACGATTCCGGAGCCCTGAGGGACCCGGCTGTCCAGCAGCAGATCCTGGATTATCTGGAAAAACAGTTCCATCTGTCGGCGGAAAGTTCTTCCACCATTTTTGGGTATTATCTCCAGTTCAACAGTGAATATACCGGCCACCCCAACGGATTCTGGTACACCTGGGATCCGGAACGGAAAGCCTATGTACCCCACACCCCTGAGGAAATGGGACAGTATTTCTACAAGGACCGGCATTTCCGGAAGTTCTTCCAGGATCTGCGGAAAGACGGCCAGCCTGTATGGCGCCCGCCTTACAATGACCACAATTTCGCAGTCCGGCGGATCTCCTATGTAGTACCGGTTTACAAGAACCAGCAGTTTGTGGGTTTTGTGGGCCTGAGCATCCGGATGGACACCCTGATTTCCATGATCCGGGATACCAGGATCTACGAAAGCGGCTATGCCGTGCTGTTCTCTAATGAGGGAGAGCTGTACTACCATCCGGATTATCCGGAGGGAGCTCCCACCACCCTGAAAGATTTCGGCCTGGAACCCTATGCGGAAGTGCTGAAAGGCCGGGACTCCGACGACCAGCTGCTGAGCTACCACTACAAGGGCCAGGAGAAGGAACTGGCCTTTATTACCCTGCGGAACAGCATGAATCTGGGGATCATCGCTCCGGATGAGGAGATTTATGAGGAACGGCGGATTTCCTACGGACGGAACCTGTTCCTGATGGTGTTCTTCGGGCTCATTACCTCCGGCATGGCCATTGCCGGAGCCAACCGGATCATCCAGCCTTTGAAGGAAATCGACGAAGCCGCCCGGCGGATGGGCCAGGGGAAATATGACACCCTGCTCCACAGCACCCAGAAGGATGAGGTGGGAGATCTGGCCCGGAACATGGACCAGACCATGCTGCGAATGAAGGAAATGGTGGACCGGCTGGAAAACCAGGCCCTGGAAGACAACCTGACCCAGGTGAAGAACACCCGGGCTTACCAGCTAAAGGTCCAGGAACTGGACCGGCTGATCCGGAAGGATCCGGCCCAGGTTCCTCCCTTTGGAGTGCTGATGGTGGATGTGAACGACCTGAAAGGAGTCAATGACCGATACGGTCACGCCCGGGGTAACGATCTGCTCCTGCGGACGGTGAAATACATCTGCGACCTGTTCAAGCACAGCCCGGTGTACCGGGTAGGCGGGGACGAATTCGTGGTAATCCTCCAGAACCAGGACTACAGCAACCGGGAGGCCATCCTGTCCCAGCTGAAGCCCTGGAACCGGAAACGGAACTATGAGGATGACCGGCCCTGGGACCAGCTGGCCTTTGCCTCCGGATTCAGCGCCTACGATCCGGAAAACGACATCAACTTTCTCCATGTATTTCTCCGGGCCGATGCGGTCATGTATGAAAACAAGAAGAAGGCGGAAGGAAACAGAATGAGATAAAAAAATACCGCGCATCTGCGCGGTATTTTTTTATCTCATTTGCAAGCCTTCAGGGCCTCTCTGGCAGCCCGCTGTTCGGCTTCTTTTTTGGTTCTTCCCCGGCCTCTGCCCCGCTCTTCCTGGTTCACCAGGACGCGCATGACGAAGGTCCGGTTGTGGCTGGGGCCTTCTGCGGAAACCTGCTCATAGTCGATTTCCACCGGGCCGTCTTTCTGCACCACTTCCTGGAGCCGGGTCTTGTAATCCCGGTCAATACCGTCGGCAGTCAGCTCCGGGATCCGGTTGATCAGCAGCCGTCCCAAAAGCTCCGTCACCTTGGCAAAACCCTGGTCCAGGTAATAGGCTCCCAGGACGCTTTCAAAGGCATCGGCCAGGATGGAGGGATTCTCCTCCCCATCCAGATTGATTTCCCCCTTGCCCAGGAGCAGATGGTCTCCCAGATGGTTTTCCGTGGCCAGCTGGGCCAGGGTCTCCTCGCATACCAGGAAGGCCCGGAGCTTGGACAGCTCCCCTTCGTCCATCTGGGGACAGGTTTTGTAGATATGGGTGCTGACCACCAGGCTCAGCACCGAATCCCCCAAAAACTCCAGCCGCTGATTGTGCTGGGGCCGGGGATTCTTCTTGGACTCATAGGCATAGGACGTATGGGTCAGTGCCATATCCAGCAGGTGCAGGTCTTTCATGACCATGCCCAGCTGGCGGCAGAGCCCTTCCAGCTCTTTCTGACGCTGTTCCTCCATGGTACCGGGAGCCCCTTAGTCTTCGTACTTTTTGAAGCACAGGATGGCGTTGTGACCGCCGAAACCGAAGTTGTTGGACAGAGCCACCTTCACATCGGCTTTCCGGGCCACATTGGGCACGTAGTCCAGATCCAGGCCTTCTTCCGTATCCACATCCTCATAGTTGATGGTGGGAGGGATCATGCCGTTTTTGATGGTCAGTACCGTAGCCACGGCTTCCACGCCGCCGGCACCGCCCAGGAGATGGCCGGTCATGGATTTGATGGAGCTGATGGGCACATCCTTGGCCCGGTCTCCGAACACCCGCTTGCAGCAGTTGGTTTCGTTCAGATCGTTCCGGTGGGTGCTGGTGCCGTGGGCATTCACATAGTCAATGTCAGCCGGAGTCAGGCCGGCGTCTTTGATGGCCATTTCCATGCATTTCACCTGCATATCCCCTTCCGGATCCGGAGCGGTGATATGGTAGGCATCACTGTTGTGGCCGTAGCCCACCAGTTCTGCATAGATCTGAGCCCCACGGGCCTTGGCATGTTCCAGTTCTTCCAGGACGATGATCCCTGCGCCTTCGCCCATGACAAAGCCGCTCCGCTTCTTGTCGAAGGGGCAGGAGGCCTTTTCCGGAGCTTCGTTGTTCCGGGACAGGGCTTTCATGTTGTCGAACCCGGCCACGGCAATGGGAGAAATGGCCGCTTCGGTACCCCCGGCCAGCATCACGTCCGCATCTCCGTACTGGATAGTCCGGAGGGCGTCCCCGATGCAGTCAGAACCGGTGGAGCAGGCGGTGACAATGGCCGTGTTGGGGCCTTTCACCTTCAGATCGATGGCGATCTGAGCTGCCGGCATGTTGGGGATTTCCATGGGAATGAAGAAGGGGCTGATCCGGCCAGGTCCCTTGGAGACCAGCTTGGTGGCCGCATCCAGGAAGGTATGGATGCCGCCGATGCCGGTGCCTACGCACACGCCGATCCGGTCTGCATCTTCCTTATCCAGGTCCAGGGCAGAATCTTTCACTGCCATTTTGGCACAGGCCACGGCGAACTGGGTCACCCGGTCCATCCGTTTGCCTTCTTTTTTGTCGCCGTAATCCGCAAAGTCAAAATCCTTTACTTCCCCGGCGATTTTGCAGTTAAAATCAGTAGTATCGAACTGGGTAATCAGACCGATACCGGATTTGCCTTCCATCAGGCTGTTCCAGAATGCTTCTTTACCGATGCCAATGGGCGTAATCGCACTGAGGCCGGTCACAACCACTCTTCGTTTCAAAAGGATCACCTCTACTCAATATTGTCCCAGTCTTCCCGGATCCGTCTGAAGATTTCATGGACGGGAAGGATTTCTTTAATTTTCCACATGTTGGCTCCGGTAAACACCAGACCTGTTTCCAGATCTCCCTGTTGGGCCCGGGTCAGAGCCCGGATGATACAGAAGCTGCGGGAGCAGTGCTTCAGGCAGCTGTCGCAGGTGGTGGGTTTCAGAGGATGGCCTTCCAGCACAGCCTTGGAAAAAGGCGTCAGCACGGCACGGCCCTTGAATCCTACCGGACTATCTATTTGAACCACGTCATCTTGGGTCATTTTCAAATAAAATTGTTTTAAGAAAGGAGACCCGTTGGACTCCTCACTGGCAGCAAACCGGCTGCCCATCTGGACGCCACTGGCACCCATTTTCAGCAATTCCGCCGCATCTTTGCCGGTGACAGCGCCACCAGCCGCAATGACCGGAATCTTCACCACCGAAAGGATTTCCGGCAGGATATCTTTGATGGAACGCTGGGTCCCCAAATGGCCCCCTGCTTCAGTCCCTTCCACCACAACGGCGGAAGCACCGAGCCGTTCCGCAATCTTTGCCAGTTTGGCATAGGATACAATCGGCACAATGGGAACATTATATTCCTTGCCGACAGAAAACATATCTCTGGAAAAGCCAGCCCCGGCCACAATCAGATCGACTTTCTCCTGGGCCGCAGTTGTAATGAGACCCTTAAACTCCCGGGCGGCTACCATGGCATTGATGCCAATCATTCCCTTGCCATTGGATAATTTCCGGGCAAGACGGATTTCCTTGCGCAGCTCATCGAAGGGCAGACCAGAAGCAGCGATCAGACCCACACCGCCTTCATTGGCCACTGAAGCTGCCAAACGCGCCGTGGACAAGCGTATGGCCATACCGCCTTGGACGATAGGCATAGTTGCTACTTTTTCACCAATCTTCAGCACTGGCACTTTCAACAAAAATCCCCCATTTCAGATCATAAGATCATGGATAAAGTTCGGAAAGCCCCTGTTGCAGGGCCTTCCGAAAATAATGGGATGCTATTATTTGCCTTCTTTATCCAACAGTTCGACTGCGTCTCTTACGGTGCGGATCTTTTCGGCCACATCGTCGGGGATTTCAGTGTTGAATTCCTCTTCGAAAGCCATGATCAGTTCCACAATGTCCAGAGAATCAGCTCCCAAGTCATCGATAAAAGTAGAGTCCATTTTTACGTCTTCAGGAGCAACGCTCAGCTGATCAACGGTGATGGCCTTTACTTTTTCAAAAGTGCTCTGTTCGCTCATTCCAGTTCACCTCCTTCCAATCCTCTAACATATAATGATACTACATTACCATGCCACCGTCCACATTTAAAACCTGGCCGGTTATATAAGCAGCCCCCTCGGAGACGAGGAAAAGGACTGCATTGGCAACATCTTCAGGCTGGCCGGCCCGTCCCAAAGGGATGGTCCGTGCCATTTCGGCCTTCTGGTCGTCGGTGAGCACACTGGTCATATCCGTGGCAATGAAGCCAGGAGCAATGGCATTGACCGTAATGCCCCGGGAAGCCACTTCCTTGGCCAGGCTCTTGGTGAAGCCGATGACCCCGGCTTTGGCAGCCGCATAGTTGGTCTGACCGGCGTTCCCCATTTCCCCCACTACGGAGGCCATGTTCACGATCCGGCCGCTTCTCTGCTTCATCATGGTGCGCAGGACGGCCTTGGAGCAATTGTACACCCCTTTCAGGTTGGTGTGCATCACATCGTCCCAGTCCGCTTCCTTCATGCGCATCAGGAGCCCGTCCCGGGTGATCCCCGCGTTGTTGATCAGGATGTCCAGACGGCCCAGTTCCTTCACCACCGTGTTCACGATGGTCTGGACACCGTCGGTATCGGCTACGCTGCCCTGGACCAGGAGAGCCTTCCGGCCCATCTGTTCGATGGCCGTCTTGACTTCTTCTGCTGCAGCGGTATTGCCGGCATAGTTGATGGCTACGTCAGCTCCGTTTTCCGCCAGCTTCAGGGCAATGGCACGGCCGATGCCCCGGGAGCCGCCGGTAACCAGCGCCACTTTCCCGACTAAAGTCATTTTATCTGACCTCCTTTAAATAAGCAAGGGTTTTTTCCAAACTGGCCAGGTCTTCCACGTTCTGGCCGGTGTAGGAACGGTCGATTTTCTTGACGAAACCGGTGAGCACCTTGCCAGGTCCCACTTCGATGAAGGTATCCACGCCGTTTTCCATCATGTACCGGACACTGTCTTCCCAGAGTACCGGGCTGGCAGCCTGTTTCACCAGTACCTGACGGATTTCGTCCCCTTTCTGTTCGGGACGGGCGGTGACGTTGGCGATCACCGGGATCTTGGCGTCAGCCACTTCGATGCCGTCCAGCACTTCCTTCAGACGGTCTGCAGCCGGCTGCATCAGGGTGCTGTGGAAAGGAGCGCTTACCGGCAGCATGATGGCCCGTTTGGCACCGGCGGCCTTTAAGGCTTCGCAAGCCTCTTTTACAGCTTCCGTGGCCCCGGCGATGACCACCTGACCCGGGCAGTTGAAGTTCACCGGCTGTACTGCTTCGTTCCGTTTTTCCTGGATGTCAGCGCAGATCTCCCGGATCTTGGCGGTATCCAGGGCAATGATGGCGGCCATGGCCCCCTGGCCCACAGGAACTGCTTCCTGCATGAACTGGCCCCGTTTCCGCACCGTGCGCACTGCATCGGCGAATTTCAGGGAACCGGCGCACACCAGAGCGGAATATTCACCCAGGCTGTGACCGGCGGCCACAGCCGGGAACACCCCGTTTTCGTTCAGCACCTTCATGGCTGCAATGCTGCAGGTCAGGATGGCAGGCTGGGTGTTGTAGGTGAGCCGCAGCTGGTCTTCCGGCCCTTTGAAGCACAGATCCGTCATGGAAAAGCCCAGTGCTTCATCGGCTTCCTTGAATACTTCACGGACGCAGGCGTAGTTGTCGTACAGTTCCTTCATCATGCCTACGGTCTGGGACCCCTGTCCCGGGAACACAAAAGCAATTTTACTCATGCTCTGGCCTCCTCATCTTTTTGCCATTTCACTACCAGAGAACCATAGGTGAGGCCGGCGCCAAAGCCCACCATCACCACGTTCTCTCCTTTATGGATCCGTCCTGCATCCCGTGCCTGGCAAAGGGCAATGGGAATGGATGCAGCGGATGTATTGGCGTATTTTTCCAGGTTTACGAAAATCTTGTCCGTGGACAGCTTCAGCCGTTTGGCAGCAGAATCGATGATCCGCTGGTTGGCCTGGTGGGGAATCAAAAGATCGATGTCCTCCTTGCCCATGCCGGCCTTTTCCAAAGCGGCCAGGGCGCTGTGGCCCATGACCTTCACGGCAAACTTGAACACTTCCTTGCCCACCATGTGGATGCAGTGTTCGTGGTTGGCCACGGTTTCCTCGCTGGCCGGCTTCCGGGATCCCCCGGCAGGCATGGTCAGGTACTGGCCCCCGGCCCCGTTGGCCCCCAGGTCAACGGACAGGATGCCGTAGCCTTCTTCCACCGGTCCCAGAACTGCGGCACCGGCCCCATCCCCGAAGAGGATGCAGGTGTTCCGGTCCTGCCAGTTGAGGATCCGGGAAAGGGTTTCCGCTCCTACCACCAGCACGTGTTTGTACATGCCGCTGGCGATGGTCTGGCTGGCAATGCCGCAGGCGTACACAAAGCCGGAGCAGCCGGCAGCCAAGTCAAAAGCCGCCGCATGGGAGGCTCCCAGTTTGTTCTGAAGGATGCAGGCTACGGAAGGGAACTTCATGTCCGGAGATTCCGTGCCCACCACGATCAGGTCCAGCTGGTCGGCGGTGATCCCGGCGTCTTCCAGAGCCCGCTGGGCCGCGATAAAGGCCAGATCAGAGGTTGCCTGGTCCGGAGCGGCAATGTGCCGTTCCCGGATCCCGGTCCGTTCCACGATCCACTGATCGCTGGTATCCACCATTTTTTCCAGATCAAAGTTGGTCAGGACTTTTTCCGGCACATAGTACCCCATGCCCAAAAAGCCCACTGCAGGTTTCGTCATTTATAATTCACCACTTTCTTCGTCGTGCATGATTTCCTGGCGGATCCGTCCCACCACGTCTTTCTGGGTCAGCTCAATGGCCACCCGTACGGCGTTCTTGATGGCTTTGGCCTTGGAACTGCCGTGGCAGATGATGAAGGGAGCCCGGACACCCATAAGCAGGGCGCCGCCGTATTCCGATGCATCCATCTGTTTTTTCATCCGCAGGAGCGCCGGCTTCATAAGCAGGGCTCCCAGTTTGGCAAAGATGCCGCTTTCCATCAGGGTCTTTTTCAGGATCTCCATAACGGCGCTGGCCAGGCCTTCCATGGTCTTTAACACCACGTTGCCCACAAAGCCGTCGCAGACTACCACGTCCACAGTGCCTTTGTTGATGTCCCGGCCTTCCACATTGCCGATGAAATGGATGTGAGAGTCCTGTTTCAGCAAAGGATAGGTGGCCAGGCACTGTTCATTGCCCTTGGTCTCTTCTTCCCCGATGTTCAGAAGGCCCACCCGGGGCTGGGGGATCCCCAGCTGGAGTTCCGCATAAATGGACCCCATGATGGCGTTCTGGACCAGCTGTTCCGGTTTGGCATCCACCTTGGCGCCGGAATCCACCAGTACCGTGGCCCCCTTCACATTGGGGATCACCGTGGCAATGGCCGGCCGTTCGATGCCCCGGATCCGTCCCAGGCCGAACAGGGCGGAAGCCACTGCGGCACCGGTACTGCCGGAGGACACCAAGGCGTCACATTCCTTTTCGTGGAGGAGATGGGTAGCCACCACAATGGAGGCATCCCGTTTCTTCTTTACGCTGATTCCCGGATGGTCCTTCATTTCGATGACCTGGCTGGCATGATGGATGGTTACCCGGGGATTGTTTTCCTGATGTTCCCGGGCCAGTTCCTGGCGGATCACTTCCTGATCCCCCACCAGCACCACGTCGCAGCCATATTCGTCAACCGCCTGAAGCACCCCTTTGATGATCTCGGCAGGGCCATAGTCAGTGCCCATTACGTCAACTGCGATTTTCATCTTCTTGGCTCCTTTGTTCCGGAATGGCGACAATCAGGAACTTGGCACGGAACACTTCCTTGTGGTTGTTCCTGATCTTCACCCATATGGTATATTTGTCTTCCTGTTTCCGGACCACTTCGGCTCTTGCCACCAGAATGGCTCCCACGGTCACAGGGATTTTGTACTTTACATTGGCCACCCCGGTGAGGGCCGCAGGGGCATCGATCACCGCCAGAGCCAGGGAATTGGCCTGGGCGAACATGTACTGTCCCCGGCAGACACCGGTTTTCTGCAGCACCATTTCCCGGTCCACCGTCATCATGGAGATGCCGCTGACCCCGATTTCCAGGTCGATCAGTTCCCCGACGATGTCCTCGCTGGTAATGGCTTTCAGTTTTTCCTGGGCGTCCTCCGCCATATGACGGGTACGCTCCCGGAGTTCCGGGATCCCCAGGGCCAGCCGGTCCAGCCGGATGGTCTGGATGCTCACCTGAAAGGTTTCGGCCAGATGCTCGTCGGTCAGGAACGGATTCCTGGCCAGCAGCTGCTGCAGACGCTGCTGTCTTGCCTTTTTCTGTCCCACAGAACCCATTCTACCACCTACTTTTAGTACCTAGTCATAACACTTACACCTATTATACCAGAGCAGGGGCAAAATACAAGTCTTGACCGGGTGGTCTGTTACAGAATTTACAGGTTGTTCATAGTTTACCGGCCGAACACCGCTTCGAAATCCTGACAGAACTTCTCGATGCCCGTCCGGGTGAGAGGATGCTGGACCATCTGCATCAGCACCTTGTAGGGCACCGTGGCAATGTCCGCTCCCGTTTTGGCACATTCCACCACATGCATGGGATGCCGGATGGAGGCGCAGATCACCTTGGTGGTAATGTCCGGGTAGAGACGGAAGATCTCCATCACTTCCTTGATCAGCCGGGTGCCGTCGGTGGAAATGTCGTCCAGCCGCCCCAGGAAAGGAGATACGTAGGTGGCACCGGCCCGGGCAGCCAGGATGGCCTGGGTGGCGGAAAAGACCAGGGTCACGTTGGTTTTGATCCCTTCGGAAGCCAGGATCTTCACGGCTTTCAGGCCTTCCCGGGTCATGGGGATCTTCACCACCATATTGGGATGGATCCGGGAGATCACCCGGCCCTCCATCACCATGTCCCGGGCCAGGGTGGTGCTGGCCTTCACTTCCCCGGAAATGGGGCCGTCCACAATCTGGGCGATTTCCCGGAGGGTTTCCTCATAGTCCCGGCCTTCCTTGGCAATCAGGGAAGGATTGGTGGTGACCCCGCTGATGATCCCCATGGCCTCCGCTTCCCGGATCTCGTCCAGGTTGGCCGTATCGATAAAGAATTTCATATATAGCTGCTCTCCTCGCATCGATTTAATCATTTCTATTCTATCATTATAAGCCAGTTTGGAGGATTTAGGAAGGGGAAGAAAAAAGGACGCCGCCCCTTTCGGGACGGCGTCCTTTTCAAGGTCCGGCGGACCGGGTTCCTTATTCTTCGTCTTCTTTCACGACTTCCTTGCCATCGTAGTAGCCGCATTCAGTGCATACGTGGTGCGGGCGCTTCAGTTCGTGGCACTGAGGGCATTCAACCAGGCCAGGAGCAGCCAGTTTCCAGTTGGCACGGCGGGAATCCCGACGGGCTTTGGACATTTTTCTCTTCGGTACTGCCATATCGTTACACCTCCTAATCTCAGGCTATTTCTCTAACAACGCCTTGAGAGCCTCCAACCTGGGGTCGATGGAATGGGTATCGCAGTGACATTCCGTCACATTGCGGTCCGCTCCACAGACCGGACAGATCCCCTTGCAGTCCGGTTTGCACAGGACTCTGGCCGGGATGGCCAGGAGCAGGGACTCTCTCAAAGCATCCGTAACATCAACCATATCGAACTGATAGGTGAAGGCATCTTCTTCCAGTCCTTCCGTGCCTTCGGGATAATACCGTTCTTCCACCTGGGCCGTAAGCTCCAGCCGCACATCTTTCAGACAGCGGGCGCAGGTGCCGTGGCAGACGAACTTTTCCCTAGCGGTGAGAAGGAGCACGTCTCCCCCGTTGGAAATCTCCCCTTCCACCAGGATGTGCCCTTCCAAGCTGGCATCTTCCGGCGTCAGGTTCAACTGGGACGGGGCAAGGTCGTACTGGAAAGATTCTGACCCTGTCAGTCTTTTTTTGATTTCTGCTACATTGATTTTAATCATATTATCAACCGTTACATTATATCGATGAAACCGGCCTTTGTCAAGCAAAAGCCCAAATCATCTTATTTGCTGCACAGTCTCAGGGTATCCTGGGCAATGGCCAGTTCTTCGTTGGTGGGGATCAGGAATACTTTCACCTTGGAATCAGCGGCGCTGATTTCGGTGACTTTGCCCCGTACGTTGTTCCGGTCAGCATCCAGTTTCACACCCAGGAATTCCAGGCCTGCGCAAACCTGCTGACGGGTATGGATGTCGTTTTCGCCTACGCCGGCGGTGAACACGATGGCGTCAACGCCGCCCATGGCAGCTGCATAAGCGCCGATGTACCGTTTCACCTGGTAGCAGAACATATCCAGGGCCAGCTGGGCTCTTTCGTTGCCTTTGGCGGCAGCATCTTCCAGGTCACGGAAGTCGCTGGAAACGCCGGAAACGCCCAGGACGCCGCATTCCTTGTTCATGTACTTGTCAACGCCGGCAGCATCCAGGCCCTTCTTCTGCATCAGCACGGGAACCACAGCCGGGTCGATGGAACCGGTACGGGTGCCCATCAGCACGCCGTCCAGAGGAGTAAAGCCCATGGAAGTATCCACGGATTTGCCCCCGTCCACAGCGGTGATGCTGGAACCGTTGCCCAGATGGCAGGTGATGATCTTGGTGTCTTTGATGTCCTTCTTCAGCAGCTGAGCAGCCACCCCGGACACGTATTTGTGGGAAGTCCCATGGAAGCCGTATTTCCGGATGCCATAGTCCTTGTATTCTTCGTATTTCACGCCGAACATATATGCCACAGGAGGCATGGTCTGATGGAATGCAGTATCGAATACGGCAACCTGCGGGGTGTTGGGCATCAGTTTCTGGCAGGCACGGATACCGGAAACGTTGGCCGGCTGATGCAGGGGAGCCATATCGCTGAGATCTTCGATCTGTTTCAGCACTTCATCGGTAATCACAACGGATTCATTGAAGATTTCACCGCCGTGCACCACACGGTGGCCAACAGCATCGATTTCGTCCATGGATTTGATGACGCCGTGGTTGGGGTCAACCAGAGCAGCCAGGACCTTCTTGATGCCGTCCACATGGTCGGGGATGGCGCTTTCCAGTCTTACCTTGTCCTTGCCGGCGGGAGTGTGGGTCAGAACGGAGCCTTCGATGCCGATACGTTCTACCAGACCTTTAGCGATGACAGATTCATCCTTCATATCAATCAGCTGATATTTGATGGAAGAGCTGCCGCAGTTTACAACAAAAATCTTCATTACATTGCCTCCTGATCGACTACTGATTTTAAACCAGTATTATGCTTATGCTATAATACTAATATATGTTAGCAAAGTTTTACGGATTTGTAAAATAAAAATTTGGAGATCTGCTATGGAACAACCTTCTGTCATCGGCCTGGTGGCCGAATACAATCCCTTTCACCGGGGCCACGGCCATCATCTGGAGGCCGCCCGGGCGCTGCTGGGCCCGGTGCCCGTCATTGCCGTGATGAGCGGCAGCCTGACCCAGCGGGGAGAACTGCCCCTGTGGGACAAATGGCGCAGGACCCGGCTGGCTCTCCTGGGCGGGGTGGACCTGGTGCTGGAACTGCCGGCGGCCGGGAGCCTCCAGAGTGCCCAGGGGTTCGCCTTCTTTGGGGTGGAAAGCCTGGCCGCCACCGGCCTTGTGACCCACCTGTCCTTTGGCTGCGAAGCCCGGGACCCGAAGCTGCTGCTCCAGCTGGCCCGGGAGGACTTTTCTCCGGGTGAATGGGCAGCAGCCCTTTCCGGGGGCCTTTCCTATGCCGGGGCGGCGGAGCAGCTGGCCTGCCGGCGGAACCTGGCCTATCAGGGACTTTTTTCCGGGTCCAACAACCTGCTGGCCCTGGAATACCTGAAGGCCCTGAAGGGCCACCCGGAGATCCAGCCCCTGCCCATCCGCCGGGAAGGGACCCTTTACGGCAGCGCCGCCCTGGAAAAAGGCACCTGGCCCAGTGCCACCGCCTTCCGGAAGGAAGTGGCGGAACGGGGGTTCACCCGGGCTGCAGAAGAAGCCCTGCCCACGTCCCTCCGTTCCCCGTGCCGGGACTGGTGCCAGGCAGGGCTGGACCTGGGAGCCCGGGAGGACCGGCTGGATACCCTGCTGGCCTTTGCTCTGGAAAAAGGGTCCCCGGCGGACCTGGCCGCCTTCACCCAGGTGTCCGAAGGGCTGGAAGACCGGATCTGGAAATGCCGGCGGGCGGTCAGCTTTGACGGGCTGGTGGACCAGGTGCGCACCCGGCGGTATTCCCCTTCCCGGATCCGGCGGATCCTGTGGCAGTTCCTGCTGTCCGGCCCGGACTGTCCTTTCCGCCAGGGGGCCCAGGAAGGGCCGCAGTACCTGCGGGTGCTGGGGTTCACGGACCGGGGACGGCAGCTGCTCCGGGCCATGAAGCATACCGCCCGTCTCCCCCTTCTCACCGCCATCCAGAAGGACACCCTGGCCAAGGCCCCCTCCCCCGCCTTCCGCCGCCAGCTCCAGCTGGACCTGAGGGCCCAGGACCTGTACCAGCTGGTGACCGAAGGAAAGATCACGGACCGGGATTACAAAGAAAAGCCTGTTATGCTGCCTTGAGCAGCACAACAGGCTTTTTCCGTTGCGTCCCTTATTTCTCTTCTTCCCCTTTGTCCCCGGCGTTCAGCTGGTGGTCGGCGTCGTAGCTGGATTTCAGGGCGTTCCCGTTGTCCCGTACGGCACTGAGGGTCTTGGTGAGGTTTTCTTCCAGATAGTTGAACACGTCCATGGCGTACTGCATGGATTCGCTGTGGAGCTTTTCCGCATAGGCATCTGCAGCCGCCCGCATATCCCGGTCGTACTGCTGGGTGGTGGCGATGATCCCGTTGGCTTTTTCTTCCGCAGCCTTCACCACTTCTTCCTGGCGCACCAGACGGTCCGCTTCCGCCTTGGCCAGATCCACAATCCGTCCCCCTTCTGCATGGGCCTGTTCCACAATGTGGTCGGCTTCCGCCCGGGACTTGTCGATGATGTTCTTCTGTTCTTCCAGCAGGTCATGGGCCCGTTTCACTTCCAGAGGCACCGCCGCTCTCAGCTTGTCCATCACCATGGTGATTTCGTTTTCGTCGATCATCACCTTGTTGACAAGAGGGATCCTCCAGCCATCTGACAGAATGCTTTCCATTTCGTCCAAGATTTTATCCAATTCCATGACCATCGTTCCTTCCTTTTTGTATTCGATCCTACCGTTTGAGAGATTGTTTCCCCCGGGCCATCACTTGCTCCCGGATGCAGTCCGGTACAAAACCGGAAATATCGCCGCCGAAATAGACCATTTCCCGCACTCCGGAAGAGCTGAGATAGGAATATTTGGCGTTGGTCATGATGAACACCGTTTCCAGCTGTTCATCGATTTCCTTCATGAGCAGCGCCCGCTGGAATTCGTATTCGAAATCCGTAAACGCCCGGAGACCCCGGACAATGAACCGGGCCCCTTTCTTTTCGCAGAATTCGTTGAGCAGGCCGGAAAAACATGTCACCCGCACATTGGGGATGTGGGCCGTTGCCTGACGGATCATGGAGACCCGTTCCTCCATGGAGAACATGGCCTTGTCCTTGGCCGGGTTCACGAACACGCTGATGATCAGTTCATCAAACATCTTGCTGGCCCGTTCAAAAATATCCAGATGTCCCATGGTCACCGGGTCGAAACTGCCCGGACATACCGCTTTACGCACGTTGAACCTCCAAGAGAAGCAGATTTGCTACGTACCATTATAACAAAAACGGTTCAGCTTTTCCACACTATTAGGGAGATTTTCGTATCTCCGTACTTTTCCTGCCGGAATTCTGTGCCCTGGGGCAGATAGTCTGCCGGATCCTCCTCCAGGGAGTGTTCCAGCACCAGGAGACCGCCCTCCTTCAGCACCGGCCATTTTTCCAGGGCCTCCACCACTTTCCGGTTCAGACCCTTGTCATAGGGCGGATCCGAAAAAATCACATCGAAGGCCTTTCCCTGCTGGGCCATCATGGCAAGACCGTTCACCGCGTCGGTGTGGATCAGGGTCACCTGTTCCCCGGCCCGGGCCTTTTCCACATTGGCCTTCACCAGCTTCAGGCTCTCCCGGCTTTTGTCGAAATAGACGATCTGTTCCGCTCCCCGGCTCCAGGCTTCCAGCCCCAGGTTCCCGGTGCCTGCAAAGGCGTCCAGCACGGTGCTGCCGGGGATCCGGCTCTGGATGATGTTGAACAGGGCTTCCTTCACCCGGTCCGCTGTAGGCCGCACCAGATAGTTCTTCGGGGTCACCAGTTTCAGTCCCCTGGCCTTTCCCGTAATGATTCGCATACACAAAACCTCTTCCGTACGTTATAATAGATTATTATACTGTGAAAGGAGCATCCCCCCGTGAAGCTGAAGAAACCCCTTCTGGCTCTTGCCGCTGCAGCCATGGCCGCAGGTGTATTGTATCATACTCTGGCACCCAGAGGGGCTGTTTTTTCTCCCGGAGAGGTGCCGGCTGCGGAAAACTGGGCCCTTTTGCCTCTGGACAACCGGCCTCCCTGCCGGGATTTCACCGAAGAACTGGGGGCCCTGGGGGGCATCCGCTTCACCGCTCCGCCCAATGAGATCATGGACTGGTACGACGAACCGGCCAAGGTCCCGGCGCTCAAAACCTGGCTCACCGGCATCATACCCGGCCAGCAGGGGGCCCTCCTTTCTTCGGACCTTCTGATCTTCGGAGGCCTGCTCCATTCCCGGATGGAGCCCCTGACAGACCGGAAAGCCGGGGATTTCTTCACCTATCTGGAGGACCTGAAGGAAGACAACCCGGACAAGCAGTTCTACCTGTATTCCATCATCCCCCGTCTGCTGATCAGCGACCATGTGCTGCCGGACCGGTGGTACCAGTGGCATCTTATGACCTGGACCATCAACATGGACAAGAAAATCCGGGGGCTGCCCTACGACAAGGAGAAATACGAAGAAGTCAAGGCCCTGATCCCTATGGACCTGAAGTGGAAGTACATCACCCTGTACCGGGACAACGACCGGTTCAATGAGGAGCTGGTCCAGTTCGTCACCGAAGAGAACCTGACGGACCTGGTGATCGGCCAGGACGATGCCCATCCCTACGGCCTGCCCAACTACAACCGGCTGAACGCGGGGGCCTATCCCAACGCCTACGACCTGCATCCCCCCATCTACACCTCCCAGGGGGCGGATGAACTGGGCACCCTGGCCGCTGCCAGGATCTACAGCCGGCGCACCGGATACCGGCCCAGGATCAAAGTGCTCTACGGGGACCCGGCCATGAAGGATTACACCCTCCATTTCGTCCCCCTGACCCTGGGGCAGATTGCGGAGGAAAAGATCAAACTGGCCAACGGGGTGGAAACCGGTTCCCTGGAAGGGGCGGATTTCGTCCTGTACATCCACTGCGGCGGGGAAAAGGACGAAGACTATACCAGGATCGCCGGAGACATCAAAAGCCTGATGGAACGGAAACCGGTGGCTCTGGTGGACCTGTCCACCCGGTTCGCCGCCGGAGACTGCATCCTGCCCCATCTCATGGCCAACGGGACGCCCCTGCCCCGGCTGCTGTCCTATTCCGGCTGGAACACCGCCTCCAACGCCATCGGTACCGCCGTGGCCCAGGGGACCATTGTGTCCGGCCAGGCAAAACGGCTGCCCAAGGACCAGCTTCCTGCCCTGTACAGCGCCAATTTCCGGTTCAACTACGCCCGGTTCCTGGACGACTGGGCCTACCAGAAGCTGATCCGTCCCCATATGGCGGAGCTCCAGGACTTCAACGGCGTGGACCCGGAAAAAGGCGGGGATTATCCCAACGCCGCCACCTGCTACCTGTCCCGGGAGCTGGGGATCTACCACCAGGTGCTCCTGTGGTACTGCCGCCAGTTCCCCTACTATGAAGAGGTCGGGACCCGGTACTGGTTCCGGGACGCCCAGTTTGCCGTAAACCTGCCCTGGGAGCGGCCTTTCGAGATCCGGCTGAAAATTTTTCCGGAATTTGGCAAAGAACAGTTGACAAATGGCCGCTGACCCTCTATAATTTATTTGTGTTGTCGGGGCGTAGCGCAGTTTGGTAGCGCGCTTGGTTCGGGACTAAGAGGCCGCAGGTTCGAATCCTGTCGCCCCGACCAACTTTTAAAAAGGACAGCCGTCACCTTCGGGTGGCGGCTTTTTTCGGGTTCATCGTTTGTCGTTTTGGAGGCCAGATGCCGGGCATCTGGCTTTGAATGTATTGCCCTCTGGGCGGCTGGGATGGGTTTGCCTTTGGCAAACCCCTACAACCTCGTTGTCCATGGACCGATAACAATGTAATACTCCGGAGGTTCCTGGTTTTTGCAGGGTGCGGCCAATCGATGAAATACGTTGTTATCGGTTTGCCAGACCCTGACGCTGCAGGGGCGGGCCCCAGGCACGCCCTTCCCGGCCTGCGGGTTTCGGATATTCCCAGGAACCCGCCCTGCGGGTTCCTTCCATCGGCTGGAGACTAGTGACCAGAGACTGTAAGCTCATGTCCATTTGCCCCGGCAAATGGTTTCCTTTTGGCGCGAGACTGAAAAGCGGCTGGCCGCTTTTCGTTCTCCGTTCTCCTTGCAATCCTATGGATCTGTGTTATAATGAAAATACAAAAGGTGCTGTCTGGTGACGGTCAGCCCCATAGCAGTGTATGGAAAGAAATCCGCCTACTGTTGGAAGCTGGAGGCGGATTTCTTTATGCCCGAATTGCAACGATAATCACGAAGAGGATTACCAAAAAGGTAAAAAAATCGTATTTCGTCATAGGGCTCCACCCCATCTCTGGGGCAAGATTTGACCGCCTACCGTATAGACAACACCGTGTACAGTATAACATATCGTGATATAGGAAGCCAGATGCCGGGCATCTGGCTTTGAACGTTTTGGCCCCTTGGGCGGCCGGGATGGGTTTGCCTTCGGCGAACCCCTACGCCGCCGTTGTCCATGGACCGATAACAACGCAATACTCCGGAGGGTCCTGGTCTTTGCAGGGTGCGGCCAATCGATGAAATACGTTTTCATCAGTTTGCCAAGCCCTGACGCTCTGCTCTCTGCCCTCTTTACTTGCTCTTCAGCAGCTTGTTCAGCCCTTCACAGAACGCTGTCAGTTCGTCATCCCGGGCTATGTTCAGGAATTTCCGGTTCCCGGGCTGGAGGATTATTTTGCCGCTCCACATGCTGGTGGGCGGTTCTATCCGGCCGATTTCTTTGAGGGGAACGGCTCCCGTTTCAGAGGAAATGAGGGTATCCCAGGTCAGGAGAAAGCCGTCCCGGGCGGTTCCCCTTACGGTTTTGTCGCAAAGGACAAGGACATCCTTCGGATCCAGCCCATAGCTTTGGGCATAGCTGGACAGGGCATTGGCCATCTTCTTGGGCGGGATATCAGGGGCACAGTACAGATAGGTATTGGTTTTATTGGCCATGGGAGCCAGCTGCTGTACAAAGGCCAGGAGGGCTGCCCGGTCAGTTCCTTCTGAAGAGGTCTCTTTTTCCGCAGACCGCACTACTGCCAGAGGAGCACCGCAATGGGAACAGAACCGGGCCCCCGGTTTGGCCGGTGCTCCGCATTGGGAACAGAAACCTGCGGCCGGGTGGTCAGCGGAGGCAGCGGGCGCCTCCTGAGCGGCAGGCCGGGCTTTCTCCGCCGCCTGGCTGCCGGAGGGTTCTGTTCTGTCTTCCTCTTCGTCTTTCTCTTCCTCATTGGCAAAAACACCGTGGGCTTCGGCAAGATCGTATTCTTCCTTGGACAGGATCACATCTTCTGACAGCCAGGAGGCAAAATTGGCATCCAGACTGCTGCAGTCACTTTCTTCAAAGGTACAAAGGACAAAACCCGTGTCACTCTGGAGCGCACGATCCTGGTTCAGGAAGACCCGGCAGAAATCATCCACGAAGGTTTTTCCGCCCTGGGAGGTGAAGATATCCCCTTCCTCTGTCAGAAGGAACCCTTTCTTTCCCTTTCCCCAGAGCAGGGCGTTGGAGGCATCACAAAGCAGCAGGACTTCAGAGCGGTCCACACCCAGCCGGCTGCCGTAGGCCTTCATGGCGTTGTCCAGAAGAGCTCCGGGGATATTGTCCCCCAGATAGTAATGGCTGCCTTCAAGCTGAGCCCCATACTTGCTTTCCAGATAGGCCAGAAGTTCCGAGTATTCACCGGCCGCCTTCAGACAGATCCGGGCGGTTTTCGTTTCCTCCGTTTCCGGCTGGAGAGCGGCCGCCCGTTCATACCAGCTCATGGCTTTCCCATAATCGTAACAGTCTTCCAGATCCTGGTTGCCCCGGATACCCGCAGCCTTCACCATGGCTTCGGCGTTTTCTCCTGCTGCGGCCTCTTCATAACAGGCCAGAGCCTCCTCAACGCGTCCTGCCGCCTGGAATGCGTCCCCCAGGGCCAGGTCCACCTGCTGCAGAGGGGCCAGGGCTTCTGCCAGATTTCCGGCCAGGGCTGTGCGCAGCAGGTCCCGGGCTTTTTCCAGGTCCTTTTCACAGCCTGTTCCCTTTTCCCGGCACAGACCTGCCTGGAGACATGCCTGGGGATCCTTCGCCTCAGCCCCTTTCTGATACCACTGGAAGGCGGCCTCCTTATGACCGGCTTTGGCTTCCTCCAGGCCCATCCGGGCACAGGCCGGCCCAACGCCCTTTTCAGCCGCCTGGCGGATCAAGCTGGCTGCCCCTGCCAGATCCACAGCCGTCCCTTTCCCGCTTTCTTTCAAAAGGGCCAGTTCCCAACAACCTTCCGGACTGCCACAGTCCGCCGCTTCCTGGTACAGGGCACAGACTTCCGGCCAGTCCGTTTCTTCTTCCTGCCGGAACCGGGCCCCCTGTTCCAGATCCCAGGCAGCAAGGACTTCCCGGGCCTTCCCGTATCCCAGTTTCGCGCTGCGCCGAAGGTAGTCCAGGGCCCTTTCTTCGTTACTGTCCTTGTATTTTTGGTAGTTCTTGAAAAGGGCCTCCTGGAAGGCTGGGGTATGGCGTGCCTTGTTGGTCCGTTCCAGGGCTTCTGCGGCCCCTTCTACGCCCAGTTCCGCAGCCTTCCCATAATACTTTGCGGCCTTGTCAAAGTCCTGGCCGTCTTCCATTTCCGTCCCGGTTTCATAGAGTTCGCCCTCTTTCATATTGGCTTCCCCATGGCCCCATTTGGCCGCCGCGGACAGGTAGTCGTATTCCGGAGATCCGTTTTGGACACTCTGCCGGTAGAATTCCCAGGCCGCATTGGGATCCCCCAGTTCTGCCGCCGTCTTCAGCCATCGGGCCGCTTCTTCCGGGTCCCCCAGATCCCGGCACACAAGTCCCAACCGGCACATGGCTTCCCTGTCCCCCATGTCCGCAGCCGCCTGATAAGAGGCCGCCGCCTGCTGCCGGTCTCCCTTGTCCAGGGCCTTCCGGGCGTCCTTTTTGAAATTTTCCACCTGGGCCGCGGCCACTGCCTCATAAGGCGGGGCAAACCGGATATTATAGAAGCGGATCTTTTTGGCTGCAAAATCCAGGGGCTCCGTCCCTTCATAGGCAAACTGGAGATGGTCACCGAACCCGTAATAAGAAACATGTTCCAGTTCCGGATAGAAGGGAAGGGTCTGGTCGCTGGCATTGACCAGCACAACCCGTTCTTCCTCATACCCTTCCGGATACTCCCGCATCAGATACTGGAGAGCCGCCATTTCCCCCGGGGTCCTGATGGCCTGGCCTTTTTCAATGCCCAGGCAGTCCACCCAATAGGGAAAAGGGATGTTCCCTTTCTGATGGAGGCCGCTCCATAAATCCCCGGCCAGAGAAAGCCCCTCTCCTTCCGCATCCGCCACTTTCAGGATATCCGGAATGGCCTCCGGGGCCAGTTTCGCCATGGCCCGGTAAACGGAAAGACTGTCCGCAGTCTGGGTCAGGCAGTCACAAAGGGTCTCCATAGCCGTTTCTTTGCTGCAGCGGCCTTTTTCCATCATCACCTCGATGTTGTCCAGCCGGCTCTCCACTTCTTTGTTCCGGAAGCTGAAGGGAGGGAGCTTGTGATGCTCTGTCAGGGTCACCATCAGGTAGTTGACCAGCCAGACGGAAATCACGTTGTCCGCCAGATTCCCCCCCAGGTTCCCGTAATTCCGGCGGTCCAGACGCTGCCGGATGAACCGTTTGGCCCTGTCTGAATAGGAATTGCCCGTAACAGCCCGTCCCAGGGCGCTCAGTCCGTCAGAAGCCATGTTGAGCATGCCGGCTTTCACCGCACCGGTAATGGCTCCGGTGATGCCGAAGCCGCCTCCCTGCCAATGGGCCTTGTTCATCTCTTTTTCTTCCCCCAGCTGCTCCAGGTAGCGGGCAATCACCGCCTGGTCTTCGGCCAGCCCGGTAACCAGTTCTGTTTTCTTGTACTGCTCAAAAAGTCTGTCTTCCAGATCTTTTTTGCTTATAAAATCAATGCCGTGATTGAGCAGGACTTCCACCGCCGCCTCTATGGAAGGATCGCAGGCATTAAAGATGATCCTGGTCAGGTCCCCCACCAGGGAAGCCGGGTCCGTGTATTCCTCCACCGCAACGTGTTCCCGGATATACCGGCCCACAAGCCGTCTCTGCCGTGCCCCTTCCCGGTTGAAGGAGGCCCACAGCTGCCGCCGCAGGGCCAGAGGCCGGGGGAAATCGATGTGATATTTGGAAAGGATGACGCACTGGCTGCCCGGCACATCGGGCAGGGTTTCCTCCACAGGTGCAGGGGCCGTCTCTGCAACGGGCTGTCCGGATGTGGCGGGAGCCTCTGGGGCGGCCGTGCTGCCTGCCGAGGCCCCTGCCTCTTTGTCTGCCGCCGGGGCACTTTCCGGCACCGTACCGTTTGGCATTTCCGGCATCCTGGCCCCGCAGTTAAAGCAGAATTTGGCCCCATCCGGCAGTTTCGTACCACAATTTATGCAAAACATTTTCAGTCCTCCTCTGAAAAGATTTTCCTTATGTCAGTACTACTCTACCATACCTGGCCGGAGAAAAAAAGTATGAAAGAGGGCGGCCGGGCCCCTGGGGCCGTTTCTGACTTCTTGCCATGCCCTCCGGGCGGCCGGGACGGGTTTGCCTTCGGCGAACCCCTACGCCGTTGGGGTCAACGTATGGTACAAATGGCGGGCCGCCGGTTGGGCGGCTTCCTGGTGCCCAACCCCAACCGGAAGGTGCCGGGGCTGGTCCGGACTGCCCGGGAAAGCCATCTGGCACCGGCCAAGGGCAAGCAGGGCTGGGGGTTCATGGATGCCCAGGGCAGCTGGCTGGTCCAGGGATTGAAAGAGGTACATAGTCTGTAAAAAAGGGGCTGCTGCCTGGGCAGCAGCCCCTTAGTCGGAAGTCCGGAGTCTGAAGTCGGAAGCCTCAGGACAGGATCCGCCTGGCTGGACGGATCCTTTTGATTATGTAAAACCAGAATCGAAATCAATCTGAGCCATCATTTCGTCCAAAGGTTCTACATATTCAAAAATTTGCATGCAAATTTAACATTCGGCTCCAGACTTCAGACTCCAGACTTGAGCCGCTACGCGGCTCTACAGCTAGGGG